>JANOXT010000454.1:0-6788 GCA_031418555.1 Lysobacterales bacterium
AGCTCGATGCCGAGCAACTGGTGCGGGTCCACGGTTTCGCCGGCGCCGGCATCGGCGCGTTCATTCTCCAGCGCGAGCCCGGTCTGCCGGTAGCCGAGTTCATCCAGCGCGTTCAGCACTTCGCCTTCAAGGCGTTTCAGATGTTCCAGCGTCACATACAGGAAATTACCCGAGCCGCAGGCCGGGTCCAGCACGCGCACGGTGCAGAGGCGGTGATGGAAACGGCGCAGTTCGACGGCGGCTTCATCGGGCTTACCTTCTGCGGCCAACAGCAGTGCAGCCGCCTGCGCATCGCTCCATTCGGCGCGCAGCGGTTCGATCACCGTCGGCAGCACCAGGCGTTCGACGTAGGCGCGCGGCGTGTAGTGCGCGCCGAGTTTGTGGCGTTCGTTGGGGCTGAGCGCGCGTTCAAGCAACGTGCCGAAGATCGCCGGCTCGACGTGATCCCATTTGGCTTCCGCGGCCAGGATCAGCAGCGCGAGCTGCGGCTTGTCCAGCGGCAGCGTGTCCGGCTGTTTGAACAGTTTGCCGTTGAATTGCAGCACGTTACCGGCGATGGCGGCGGAGAACCCGCCGCTGTCCATGTCTCGCCACAGCTGCGCGAGCATGCGCATGGCGATGTCCGGCTGGTCGGCGTGTTTCATCATCAGGTCGCGGAAGCTGTCGCTGGGCAGCAGCGTCACGTCTTCGGCGAACATGGTGAACAGGCAGCGCATCAGGAATTGGGCCACGGCTTCGGCGCTGTGGCCGGCGGCTTCGAGGCGTTTGGCCAGTTCGGCGAGTTGGGTGGCGATTTCGCGGGTGACGCGCGCGGACTCGCGGCTGGGATCAAGCGCCAGCGGATCGGTCCAGACTTGGCGCAGACGTTCGCGCAGTTCCGGTTTACGCAGATCATCCAGCGCGATGCGGTGGCTGCGCGGATCGGGGAACGGGGTGTAGGTAGCGCCGGAGCGCGAGAATTCGGCGTACAGCTCGATGCGGTTGCCCACATCCACCACCACCACGAACGGTGGGCGACCTTCAGCGGCCGGCAGCGCGCGTGCGTATTGCTCGGCCTGGGTGCGCGCGCGCAACAGGCCTTCATCGAAGCCTTTAGTGTGCTTTGCGGCTTTGAGTTTCTTCGACTCCAGTACAAACGCGCCGCGACGATACAGATCGATGCGGCCGGGGCTGCTGCTGCCGTCGCCGTGGGTGAAGGTGATGGGGCGCTCGAACATGTAGTCCTGCTCAAGCGTGGGATGCGGGGTTTCAACGCTGAGCAGATGGCACAGGTCGATCAGAAAACTCTGCGATGTGGACAATTCAGACGCGGCAACGCCATTCCATTTGGCGATGAATGTCTCTGCAGCGTCTTGCTGGTTATCGTCCATGCGGGTTTCCCTTTGTATTGGCCGGGATATTACCGGAGACGAGTTGGCGAAAGAACTAATGGGGTCAGGTTGAATTACTGCACGCGTATGCCAGTCGTGATCCCGGGTCTCGCTGATGGCGAGACCCGGGCTACGAAAAGCCAAGTATTGGTTTTTTCATCACGTTCATGACGGCCAAACTAATGTGGTCAGTAAGTAGCCCGTAAGTAGCCCGTAAGCGCATGGCGCGCACCCGGGGAAACGCAAGCCGTCATGTGTCCGTGACGGTTCAAGGTCAAAAGCCCCGGGTGCGGCCTGTAGCTGTTCGTCAGATTGTAACGATCGATATTGGCGAAACCTACATCGTCTGCGGCCACATAGTCGGCCCACTCGGCCCATCGAGCTGCGGATGCTGACTCTGCTGCTGCGACAGGGCTTGCTGCTTCGCAAAGGCCTGTTCCCGATTGATCGTATGGGCCTCTTGACCGGTGTCCTGGTTCTTTTCGAGAGAGACGTTCTGATAGCGAAACCCATTTTCCACCGAAAATACCAGCATCGACGCTGCGAGTCGTTCGCTGTGCGGGCTGTGTGGAATGCCGTTCTGAGTGTCAAAGAGCTTGGCGCGGTGCTGCATTTCCCGCAATGCGTCGTTGCCCTCATGTTGCGGATCGCGAAGATCGCGTAATCCCTGTTGACTCGGTGCAAATTCCGGCGGCACCGATGCCGTCGTTGGCGGCTGCGCTTCCTGCCCGTTGCGCTTCGGCGGCGCTTCGTTCAACAGATTCCAGCCTTCGTTGGTATAGGCCACGCGCAGCATCGCGCGATCGCGTTGCTCCGGGGTCGGTGGTTCGTAGGGCTTCGTGTCGGCTAACGCCTGAATTAAGCCAACCCCAGGCGCGTAGCGATTGGGGTTCGGCTTGAATGAATTGTTAGCTGCTACTCGTAGTGTGTCCACAACCGCAAGATCTTGACGACACGATCGTGCTCCAGCATTTGATAGACCAGCCGATGCTGGATGTTGATGCGCCGCAAATATGCACCCGCAAGATCTCCCACCAATTTTTCGTAGGGCGGTGGAGTTTGGAATGGATCGATTGCGACAATCTCGACAGTCTTCCAGACGCAATTCATCAACCCGCAAACCGGATTACTGCCAGACTGGGCGCGTGTGCAGTTGAATCAAGCAGGCAGTCATCGATGGAGCTTCCAATCAAACGTTCACTAATCAAAATTCCTCCTGCCGTCTGGGCTTTGGGCTTCGTGAGCATGCTCATGGATATCTCATCGGAAATGGTGCACAGCCTGCTGCCGCTGTTCATGGTGGGGACGCTGGGCGCCAGCGCGTTCACGGTGGGGTTGATCGAAGGCGTGGCCGAATCCACCGCGCTGATCGTGAAGATTTTCTCCGGCGTGCTCAGCGATTATCTGGGCAGGCGCAAGGCGTTGGCGGTGTTCGGGTACGCGCTGGGCGCATTGACCAAACCGCTGTTTGCGCTGGCGCCCTCCATCGGGGTTGTGCTGACCGCGCGCTTTTTCGATCGCGTGGGCAAGGGCATCCGCGGTGCGCCGCGCGATGCGCTGTTGGCCGATATCGTACCGGCGGAGATTCGCGGCGCCGCGTTCGGGCTGCGGCAATCCTTGGACAGCGTGGGGGCATTCCTGGGCCCACTGTTTGCGGTGGGCTTGATGCTGCTGTGGGCCAACGACTTCCGGGCCGTATTCTGGGTTGCGGTGATTCCCGGTGTGTTGGCGGTGGCGCTGCTGATCTTCGGCGTTCGCGAACCGCAGCGGTCTGAGGGCGAGAAAAAAACCAATCCCATCCGCCGCGAAAACCTCAAACGACTCAGCCCTGCGTACTGGTGGGTGGTGGGGATCGGCGCCGTGTTCACGCTGGCCCGTTTCAGCGAAGCCTTTCTGGTGCTGCGCGCTGCGCAGACCGGAATTCCCGTGGCGCTGGTACCGCTGATGATGGTGGCGATGAATCTGGTCTACGCGGGCTCTGCGTATCCGTTCGGCAAACTCTCCGACCGTATGAACCACAAGACGCTGTTGGCGTTGGGGCTCGCCGTGCTGATCGCTGCGGATCTGGTCCTGGCCAACAGCGATCATTGGGCAGCGGTGCTGGTCGGCGTGGCGCTGTGGGGCATTCACATGGGCATGACCCAAGGGCTGCTGGCGGCGATGGTGGCCCAGACCGCCGAGACTGATCTGCGCGGCACGGCCTTCGGCTTTTTCAATCTGGTCAGCGGTCTGTCGATGCTGGTCGCCAGCGTCGTGGCCGGGCTGCTGTGGGACCGGCTGGGCGCATCCTTCACGTTCTACGGAGGGGCCGCATTCGGTGTCATTGCATTGGTGGGATTGAGCCGCAGAATGCCTTCGCGTCCCGTGCACAGCGCGTGACTGCGCAGGCGTGTGGTGCTGTGTTGGCTTTCCATGTTGCCCGATCCGGCACGACTCTGTCGAAACGGCGTGACTGCTTTGGTCCCGGACGCGGGATATTCGGAATGACTGATTTGAATTCACGCTTCACTTGAATGAAGCCATCGTTTCCACGTCCCGTCTGTTACTCGAAACTTCCCATCGAATCGAACGCCAGATTGTCGAACCGCGTGTACTCGCCGAAGAATTTGAGCTTGAACGAACCGGTGGGGCCGTTACGCTGTTTGCCGATGATGATCTCTGCGAGACCCTTGTCCGGCGAGTTTTCCTTGTTGTAATAATCGTCCCGGTAGATGAAGACGATCATGTCGGCGTCCTGTTCGATAGCGCCGGATTCGCGCAGGTCGGCCATCACCGGGCGCTTGTCGGCGCGCGTTTCCAGCGAGCGGTTGAGCTGCGACAGGGCGATCACCGGGACATTGAGTTCTTTCGCCAGCCCTTTCAACGAGCGCGATATTTCCGAGATCTCGGTCGCGCGGTTCTCGCTGTTGCCGGGCACCGCCATCAGCTGCAGATAGTCGATCACGATCAATCCCAGGCCGTGCTCGCGCTTGAGACGGCGGGCTTTCGCGCGCAGGCCCTCGGGCGAAAGCCCGGGCGTGTCATCGATGAAAATCTTGGTTTCCTTGATCATGCGGATCGCGCTGCTGACCCGGCTCCAGTCCTCGTCTTCCAGCTGGCCGGTGCGCAGGCGTGTGGCGTTGACGCGGCCGTTGGCGGAGATCAGACGCAGCGCCAGCTGCGAGGCCGACATTTCCATCGAAAACACCGCAACCGGTTTTTTGGTCTTGATCGCGGCGTGCTCGGCAATGTTCAGCGCCAGCGTGGTTTTACCCATTGCCGGGCGCGCAGCGAGAATGATCAGATCGGTCGGCTGCAGGCCCGCGGTCATTTCGTCGAACTCGGTGTAGCCCGTCGGCAGACCGGTGACGCTGCCGCCGTTCTGGTAGCGGGTCTGCAGCACGTCGAAAGCTTCTGCCATCGCCTTGTTGATGGCGACGAAATCGGTGCGCCCCTGCGAACGCGCTTCCGAGATCGCGAACACGTCCTTTTCGGCTTGAGACAGTATTTCGTCGCTGTCGCGACCGCCGGGCTGAAAGGCGTCGTTGACGATGCCGGTGCCGGCGTCGATCAGCTGGCGCAGGATCGCCTTGTCGCGGACGATCTCGGCATACGCGGTGATGTTGGCGGCCGACGGCGTGGTGCTGGCCAGTTCGACCAGGTATGCGCCGCCGGCAACCTGTTCGGACAGTCCCTGCGATTCGAACCATTCGCCAAGGGTCACCGCGTCGTAGGGACGGCTTTTCTCAGCCAGCTCGCGGATCGCGCGGTAAATCAGCTGGTGATCGCGACGATAGAAATCTTCTTCGTTCAGACGGTCTGCAATGCGGTCGAAGGCGTCCGGTGCCAGCATCAGGCCGCCGATCACCGCCTGTTCGGCGTCGATGGACTGCGGCGGAATGCGCAGCTGTTCCACGCGGCTGTCGCCGAAGGTGTCGCGACGGCGGTTGTCGCCGTAGGCATTGGGGCGGAAAGCCATGAGGGTGTGCTGCTCCGGGGGCTGCGTCGGAAAGTGATCTGGGGACGGGATCGGATCGGGTTTGGTAAAGCATCGTATGCCCCCAGCCTGTGGGCTCGCGATGCAACAAGCTGTGGATAACTCCGATTCTTTAGCCGTCCGGTGTCTCAAGACGCGCGACGGAGAGATGACTGAAACAAAACGGGCGCCCTGAGGCGCCCGTTCAGTCGAACCCTGGAAGCCGGACTTACGCGGCTTCCGGCTCGATGACCACCTTCACCGTCACTTCGACATCGGCATGCAGATGTACGAGGACGTCGTGTTCGCCGATATTGCGCAGGGCGCCCTCGCCCATCACCACTTCGGACTTGTTGACCTTGTGGCCGGCGGCGGTGAGCGCCTCGGCGATATCGCGCGGGCCAACCGAGCCGTACAGCTTGCCTTCGGTCGAAGCATTGGCCTTGATGGTGACGCTGACGCCTTCAAGCTGTCCACGACGCGAATCGGCGCCATCCGACAGCGCTTTGGCCTTGGCCTCGTAATCGGCGCGCTTGGCTTCGAACGTGGCGATATTGGCGGCGGTGGCCGGCACAGCCTTGCCCTGCGGCACGAGGAAATTGCGGCCATAGCCGGGCTTCACATCGACCTTGTCGCCAAGGCTGCCGAGGTTGACGACTTTTTGCAGAAGAATCAGTTTCATGACTTGTGTTCCGTATTCGTTAGCGCCACGCGTTCCGCAATGGAGCGCGCGCCGCAGCGGGTGGCTGTCCGAATGACAGTATTAGATGTTGTGGTTGTCGGTGTACGGAATCAGCGCAAGGAAGCGCGCGCGCTTGACGGCGGTGGCGAGCTGGCGCTGGTACTTCGACTTGGTGCCGGTGATGCGGCTCGGCACGATCTTGCCGTTCTCGGTGAGGTTCTGGCGCAGCGTGTTGAGATCCTTGTAATCGATCTCTACCACGTTTTCGGCGGTGAACTTGCAGAACTTGCGGCGGCGGAAGAACTTGGACATGGGTGGTCTCCTCAGACTTCAACGGAATCGGCGATATCGGCAACATCGTCGCTATCGGCGATGCCGATGGCGCCGTCATCGTCGCGACGGCGGCGATCGCCCTTGTCGGCCTTGTCCTTGTCGTCCTTGTTTTTCATGATCAGGGACTGCTCGGTATCCGGGCCGTCGCGCTTGACCACGAGATGACGCAGGATGGCGTCGTTGAAGCGGAAGGTGTCGACCAGTTCGTTGAGAACAGCGATATCGATCTCGATGTTCATCATCACGTAATGGGCTTTGACGAGATTCTGGATGGGATACGCGAGCTGACGGCGGCCCCAGTCTTCGAGACGGTGAATCGTGCCGCTGCCGGATTCAACGAGCGATTTATAACGCTCGATCATCGCCGGCACCTGCTCGCTCTGGTCCGGATGGACCATGAAAACGACTTCGTAATGACGCATATTGGGTGTGTCCTTGTGGATATCGA
>JANOXT010000455.1:0-3990 GCA_031418555.1 Lysobacterales bacterium
CTCAGGCTTGGGGCGGCGGGGTATTGCGGGAGTCGTCGCGCGGGTCGAGCTGTGCTTCCAGCTGCTCGACGAGGCTGCGCAGGCTTTCCAACTGTTCGCGGGTGCGGACGAGCACCGCACGCTGCACGTCGAACTCCTCGCGGGTGACCAGATCGAGCCTGGCCAGGCCGGACTGCAGCGCGGCCTTGAAGTTGTCCTGCATCTCGTCGCGGCCCTCGCGCAGGGCAGGGGGCACCAGACCGCTGAGGCGGCGGGCGAGTTCGTCGATCTGGCTGAGGTCGATCATCGGCATGTCCTGTGGATTGTAGCGCGGGCCCCAGCATCGCGCGCCTGCCGGAACGGCACCATCAGGGAATGCCGCATACGGGCGTCGGGAAATACCGACTTCACCGCTGCCGACCTCACCGCTGCCGACCCCAGCCGCCGACCCGCGCGCTATGCTCGACGCCATCCCAAGCGCGCCACGGAGTTCCGACATGAAAATGGTCATGGCCATCATCAAGCCGTTCAAACTCGACGACGTGCGCGAGGCGCTGGCCGAAGCAGGCTTGGCCGGCATCACCGCTACCGAGGTCAAAGGCTTCGGCCGCCAGAAAGGTCACACCGAGCTGTATCGCGGCGCCGAGTACGTGGTCGATTTTCTGCCGAAGATCAAACTCGAAGTGGCGGTGGTCGACGAACAGGTCGACAGCGTCGTCGAAGCGATCATGAAAGCCGCCGGCACCGGCAAGATCGGCGACGGCAAGATCTTCGTGTGGGACCTGGAGCGCGTCGTGCGGATTCGCACCGGTGAGATGGATGGAGATGCGCTGTAGCAGGGGGGCTCCCGTTCGCTTGGCGAAGGGGAAGGCTGCGGAGCAGTTGATGGCTCGCAGCAACTGAAGCAAGCGCACCCTCTCCTGACTTCACCCTGCGCTGCGCGCAAACAGAAAAAAGGCGGCGCAACGGCTGTCGTTCTGTGTGGCCTTATTCCGTGCGCAGATCAACCGGGCGAATCGGAAGGCTGCTTGAAGTCGGTGGATGGTGATGTCGGAGCCGCCACGACGTTGTTCCGCTGAAACACGCGATACAGGCCGAACGCAACCATCCAGCAGAGCATTGCCGTCCACAGGTCGTGCGAGACGAAATGCGCGCCGCGGATCTGCTGCGCGATGCCGAACACCAGGCCGGCGCCCACGCCGATCGCCAGCCCGCGCCAGCGCAGATGCGGGCGGATCATCAGGAAAAAGAAGTAGAGCGCCATCCAGGCATAGCCGCCGCTGGCGTGTCCGGCCGGAAAACAGCGGCCGTGGGGAAGCCCGGCGGGCCGGATCGAAAACACACTGACGTAAGGACGGTCGCCGCCGAGGCCCACGGTGTCCCAGGGGCAGTCGATGTTGGACCACGATTTGATCCACGAGATCAGCAGGGTCGACAACAGCACCGACAACAGCAGATAGCCGAGCGGTCTGCGCCACGGCCGCAGCGCTTCGCGTTTCAGTGCGACCAGCCAGGTCACGAGTGCCGCCAGCCACGCGGCGACGCTCAGATCATGCCCGCGCTTGTGGATCAGGGTCTCGGTGAGAAAGGCTTTGCGCAGCGGCCACGCATCGCCTTGTCCGGCATACAGGCTGTGCGCCAACCGCCAGTCGAAGTGCTGCCATATGATCACCGCGATCGCCGCTGCGAAGATCAGCAGCGGGATCCACAGATGCGTCCATCGCTGCCGCGCGCGAGTAATCGAGGGCTGGCGCGACCGATCACCGCTCGTTTCTGAAGTTGGCAGAAGGATGTCCTGCGGCTGCCCCGAGGCTGGTGGTGGCATCGCCGAGATTCCCGATATCTGAATGAAGCTTCGCTGTGGATTGTCTCAGGTCATCATCCCGCTGATGTTGTAATGATGTTATTTGGCCATGACTTGGGGGTAACAAGCGCGGTCGCATCGCGGCATCATGGTGGATCCCGTCTTTCAAGTGCTTGCATGCGAAGCTTCTGATGCGTGCCCTGTTTTGCGGAAGAGCAGGGCCTTCGGATCGAGCTTTTTACAGATGATCTTCAAACAGCTGTTCGGATATAAAGCGCTTGCTGCGCAGTTACCGCTGTTGAATTCAAAAATTATTCTGGCCTCATCAAAATGTGCTCGGCTGATAGTTGCGTCTATCCAAAATATTTGAACTTGTCCTATCCTGTTCGATTAAGTGATATTTTCAATCTTGTGTTATTGGGATGATCAGATAGTTAGTTTTTTATTAAGTTCTGCCGACGTGATCATCCACAACATCCATACTCACGTCGCTAAAATCCGTTTTTGCCAATGCCGACCTTTAGAGGAGTTACCCGATGACCGATCCCTCCACCTCAGATCGCGATGCTTCCGACCGTAATACATCCGAGGTTCTGATTGCGCAGGCAGGCACCAGGATTCCAGATTCGGTGAACTTTGGGCGGATCGATTCTGATCGGCGCATGTATCTGGATGAACAGGCGGCGCGCTATATCTCTGCAGGCGATACTGATCCCAAGACATCCGCACGCAGTCTCGATTACAACAGTTTCGCGGGTATCCTCAATCATGTGTCGGATCGCAGGGATCTCAACGATCTGGAGAAAGCCTACGTCTGGAGTTCTATCGCCGATCGTAAAGGCCAAGCCGACAACTGGAAAAATGGTTTCCAGAACGGGGAGTATTCGATCTCGCTCGACGGGTCGAAAGACGAGATCCAAGACAGTCATCCTGGACGGGCATGGAACACGCCCAATCATTCCGTGACCAGTTTTGCGGATGGTTATCACGGCTTCGGTTTCGACAACGGCCAGCGCGGACTGGCATACGAGAGCCGCGACGAGGCCAATCGGCGCATCAGCGAGCATGAAAGTTTTCTCGGTCAAAACCTCAATGCAGGCGATACGCAGGCATCGCAGCGTCTTGTCGCGGCTTTCCGCCAGTACCGCACTTCCGATTGGGGCGACAAGTTCGAATCATTCGCCAACGAATGGAAAATACAGATGCTGGAAACGCGCGGACAGGATGCGCGCGACATCGGCCAGCGGTTCAGCGATTTGGGCGGACGTGCTCCTTCGCGGGAATTGCGCGACAGGCTTCAGAGCGACCTGCCTTCCGAAGCGTCTTCTGCATTGGCGTTGGATGGCAGTACGCGGCAGACGCTTGCGGCAGCGTCGAATGGCCTGCAGTCGATGCCCGGTCGAGATCAGTTGGCGCTCAATACGCCGGACAGCGAAAATAAGCTCGGCATGCTGTTGGCGGCGGATATGAATCGCCGCAATATCGCCGAACCCACGCACTTTTTTCCGAACGAGGATCGCAGCCGGGTCTTTGCTTCGGCTGGCGACCCAGCGCTGGCGCAGACACCGATCGCCAATGCCAGCGTTGCCGATGCCAATGCCAAGCCTATGCCGGACGTGGTCGCACAGTTGAATCAGAGTCAGATTGAGCGCGATGCGAGACAGTCCGCCATCGTTGCGCAACAAGCAGTTGATCGCGATCAGAGCGCACTTGGCTTGGGTGGCCGCGCCTGAGCTTTGATGTTGGTAACGTGCCAAACGACTGCGGGCTGCAATGGTGGCCCGCAGTCGCTTGTTCGGCTTATTCCCCCAACGCTTCCGCCACAAACGGCGGCAGCGTCGCTGCGCCGCGGTGGATGTCGGCGCTGTAATACTTCGACGCAAAGGTTTTGGTACGCGCGTCGCTTTCGCGGAACGCGAAGCCGCCGGATTTTCTGGCAAGCGTGCAGCTCCACCAGCCGGTCGGGTAGCAGGGCTGCGGGAATGGCAGCGTTTGGAAGCGCGTAAAGCCGGCCTTGGCCATTTCGGCGCGCATTTCCTTGATCAGCTCCAGCAGCACCAGCGGCGATTCCGACTGCTGCACCAGGATGCCGTCGTCCTTCAGCGCGCGGAAACAGCTGGCGTAGAAAGCTTGGTTGAACAGGCCTTCGGCCGGGCCGACCGGGTCGGTGGAATCGACGATGACGATGTCGAGACTGCCCGGCGCAC
>JANOXT010000456.1:0-8922 GCA_031418555.1 Lysobacterales bacterium
CCCGGTCGGTAGATCTGACTTCAGTCCGCTGTTTTTTTGATTCTGTTGAGTTTCACAGACCCAAAGGCGCTCTACCGGAGAGATTGGCCTGTAGGGTTCCCCCCGAAAGCTGTGGCGTCTATAATGGCCGGCTTACCCTGCCACTCCGGCAGCTGGGCTCCACAGGAAACTCTGTCTCATGGTCAAGATCCGTCTTACTCGCGGCGGCGCCAAGAAGCGTCCTTTCTACCACATCATCGTGACCGACAGCCGCAGCTCGCGCGACGGCCGCAACATCGAGCGTCTGGGCTATTACAACCCCATCGCCACCGGCAACGAAAAGCGCGTGGAACTCGACATCGAGCGCACCAAACACTGGATCGGCCACGGCGCGCAGCTGACCGACAAGGTCGCCGAGCTGTACAAGCAGTTTGCGAAGCAGGCCGCCGCGACCGCTGTCGCCGCCGCTCCAGCCGCCTAAGCGCTTGGCCGCAAGTTCCAGCGGCCATCGAACGCAGCCATGAACGCACCGACGCGCCGCATCCTGGTAGGCAGGATCCACGGCCCGTTCGGCGTGCGTGGCGAACTCAAGCTCGAATCTTTTACAGAGCCGCAGACCAATCTGTTGCGCTATCAGCCGCTGATTTTGCGCGATGCGCAGGGGCGTGAGCGTGAAGTGACCGACCTTCGCGCGCGCATCGGCGGCAAAGGACTGATCGGCACTTTGCCGGGCGTCGAAGATCGCGATGTCGCTGAGGCCCTGCGTGGCGCTGAACTTCATGTTCTGCGCAGTGGGCTTCCGCCGCCAAAAGACGGCGAATTTTACTGGGTCGACCTTGAAGGCATGCGCGTTGCGAATGTCGAAGGCGTTGAATTCGGCACCGTCAGCAGCGTGTTTTCCAACGGCGCCAACGATGTGATGGTGGTACGTGGCGACCGCGAACGGTTGATCCCGTTCGCCCGCCCCGATTACGTGAAAACGCTGGATTTCGAAGGCGGACGTATCGTGGTGGATTGGGATGCGGATTTCTGATGGAGGCCTCCGGCGCCATGCGCATCGACGTCATCAGCCTGTTTCCAGAATTCGTGTCGCAAATCGCCGGTCACGGCGTAGTTGGACGCGCACAGGCGCGTGGGCTGCTGTCGATCCACGGCTGGAACCCCCGCGATCATGCCGAAGGCAGTTACCGCCGGGTCGATGACCGTCCGTTTGGCGGTGGCCCCGGCATGGTCATGCTGGTGGACCCGCTGTTGGCTGTGCTCAAAGCCGCCCGCGAAGCAGATCCGCGCCCTGTGCGCGTGGTCTATATGAGCCCCCAAGGCGCGTCGCTGACGCAGCGCAAGGCTCGCGAACTGTCCTGTCGGGAGCGGCTGATCCTGCTCTGCGGCCGTTACGAGGGCGTGGACGAACGCCTGCTGCAGGCCGCGGTCGACGAAGAGCTGTCGATCGGCGACTACGTCCTGTCCGGTGGCGAACTGGCAGCAGCGGTCGTCATCGATACCGCCGCGAGGCTGCTGCCTGGCGCTCTGAACGATGCCGAATCGGCCGACCAGGACAGTTTCGAAGGCGAGGGTGGGTTGCTCGACTGTCCGCACTACACCCGGCCGCTGGAACACGCTCTCGGTGGGGTTCCGCCGGTGCTGCTCTCCGGCAATCATGCCCAGATCGCCCGCTGGCGCCGCAAGCAGTCGTTGGGTCGGACCTGGCTGCGGAGGCCGGAATTGATCGATATTGAGGCGTTATCCAAATCCGACTTGGCTCTGTTGGCCGCTTTTCTGAGTGAAGAGGGCATTGGCCTGTCACCGCCACCCAAGCCCTAGCGCCGCAGGGGAATTCCCCTTTATAATAGTTGGCTTATCGTTTTAACCATGCCATGACGCGGGTCCACGTGCACTCGCGCAATAACATGCCTTTCAAGGCAATCAACAACAGGCCAGTCCCATGAATAAACCCTCAATCAATACGCTGCTGCAGCAGTTCGAAGCCGACCAGGTCGTGCGTCAGCTTCCGGATTTCGGTCCAGGCGACACCGTCATCGTCAACGTCAAGGTCAAGGAAGGCAATCGCGAGCGCGTGCAGGCCTATGAGGGCGTGGTGATCGGCATCAAGAACGGCGGCCTCAATTCCGCGTTCACGGTCCGCAAGATTTCGCACGGCTACGGCGTGGAGCGCGTGTTCCAGACCCACAGCCCGGTGATCGAGTCGGTGACAGTCAAGCGTCGCGGCGCGGTGCGCGCTAGCAAGCTGTATTACCTGCGCAACCTCGAAGGCAAGAAGGCCCGTATCAAAGAGGATCTGTCGATGTATGCGAAGGCCAAGGCCAGCGCCAAAGCCAGCTGACTTTTTTCCAATCAGCTCGTTTTTTCAGAAAAAGCCACCGCAAGGTGGCTTTTTCTTTGCCGCAACCAGGCATGCGCAGCGATCTGGTCAGCTGATCACCAGCGTATCCACCACGCGCTTGAACTGATTGCCGATACGGCTGGAAAACGAGGACGAAGTCGCGCTGACACTGCCGATCTGACCGCCACTGCTGAAGTCGTGGGAACCATGCAACGTCATGTTTTCGGGCGGTGCGCCCTTGAGGAAAAACAGCGTGGTCCAGACCATTGCGGTGTTCTGTTCCTGGGTGCCGCAGCTGATGCGCTTGACGCAGGAATAATTCGCGACGTGGCGGTCGCGTTGAAGTACCTTTCCGCCTTCAATCTGCCAACGACCGGCGTTGTCTTCGACATTGTCCAAACAGACTTGGGCAAGCGTGTATTTCAGAGCCATTGCGTTCTCCTTGTGCGAATTGCTGCGCATGGGATAAGAATGCGTCCGGGCGATGCCGGCGCGGGGTCAGGCTGCGCATTGATGGCGCCGGAATGGTGCCGCAGTCGCATCCTCATTACCCATACACGCAAAGCTGTGCGAAGGACGGACGTTCCCAGCGATGGTCGCAGTACGGCGCGAAGGCCGTTTCGTCTGTTTTTTTCAATGCGGTGCTGCGCAGGTTGCATGCAACGACCATGACGTACACTCATATTTGGTCGCACTGTCGCCCGGCGCTCTATGCAATCCGAAGACACCACTGTCCGCCTCGACCTTTGGCTCTGGGCCGCACGTTTCTACCGCACCCGCAGTCTCGCCAAACAGGCGATCGACAGCGGCAAAGTCGACGTGGGCGGGCAGCGCGCGAAAGCTTCGCGCACGGTGCGCGTGGGCGACACCATGCGGGTTGTACGCGGCGATGAAGCGTTCGAGATCGTGGTTGCCGGTCTAAGCGGCCAGCGAGGACCGGCATCGGTGGCGCAGGCGCTCTACAGCGAATCGGAAGCATCCAAGGCCAAACGGTTGGAAACGATAGCGGGGCTGCGCGCTGGACGCGCGGGTTACCAGGCTCCACAGCACAAGCCGGACAAGCGGGCGAGGCGATTGATCCGCGCATTGGGCGATATCGACGCGATTTGAATGTCCAGTTCATCTTGTGTGGATGAGCATATTGCCTCCCAGACAACAAAAAACCCCGCTTTCGCGGGGTTTTCATATTCATCAACGGACATTTTGCAGTATCTGCCGACGATTGCTTGGTGCCCAGGAGAGGACTCGAACCTCCACGGTTTTACCCGCTAGTACCTGAAACTAGTGCGTCTACCAATTCCGCCACCAGGGCAAGGGCGCGTATGTTGCGTTGCGACGCGCGTGATGTCAACGGTTGTCGGCCGGCGCGAAACAACGCCGATACATTCAATCCACCTGTCAACTTGCATGGGGAGATCGGCCCCGGACGATGCCTGCCGACGTATACTTCCGCCCGATGTCAAAAACCACCAAGAAGATCACCGGCCCTCGCGCTACGCGCGCTCCCGAGAGCGCCCCCACCAAATCATCCGCGCACCCTGCTTCGCGCAGCGACCCGCGCAATGCACCGGCAGGTAAGCCCGGCAAGCAGGCGTCCAAAGCCGCTGCAGGGCAGCCGCCCGCAAAAATCCCGAAGCCTAATGGCCCAAAGCTCAGCGGTCCGAAGCCAAGCGGTTCGAAGCCAAGCGGTTCGAAATCGTCCAAAATGGCAGCTCATCCTCGCGGGAAACCGGCCAAACCCGCCCCATGGTTGCCCGATACGTTCGTTGCGCAGGGTGCGACGAAGCCTCCGGTGCGCAAGCCGTCTGGCCCAGCCGTTGCTGCCCAGGATCCGCACGCCGCCCGCGAAGCCTCGCGATACGCCGACCCGATTCCCAGCCGTGAAGCGATTCTGAAGCTGCTTGCGGAAGCCGACGGCCCAATGCTGGCCGAGAGCGTCGCGGAGCGCTTGGGCCTGGATACGCCCGAACGTCGCGAGGCGCTGGGCAAGCGCCTGGCAGCAATGCTGCGCGACGGGCAGCTGCTTCAGAATCGTCGCGGCGGATACCTGCCTGCAGCGCGGATGGACCTGATTGCGGGCACCGTGATCGCCAACCCGGATGGTTTCGGTTTCCTGCGTCCCGATACCGGCCCTGGCGACGATCTGTTCCTGTCGCCGGTGGAGATGCGCAAGGTGCTGCACGGCGATCGGGTAATGGCCAGCGTCACTGGCGTGGATCGCCGCGGCCGGCGCGAAGGCGCCATCGTCGAAGTGCTGGAACGTCGTATCAACCGTCTGATCGGCCGGTTCACGCTAGAAGCGGGCATCAGCTATGTGCAGCCGGACGATGCCCGCATCCAGCGCAACATCCAGATTCCTGTCGACGCGCGACTGGATGCGCTCAACGGCCAGCTGGTGGTCTGCGAGATCGTCCACGCGCCGGATGCCTATCGGCCGCCGATCGGCCGGGTGCTTGCGGTGCTGGGCGATAAACTGACGCCGTCGCTGGTGGTCGAAGCTGCGATCCATGGTCACGATCTGCCGCATGAATTTCCGGCTGACGTGATCGCTGAAGCGACTGCGGTGCCGCTGCAGGTGAACGACCGCGACATCGCCGGCCGCGTCGATCTGCGCCAGCTGCCGCTGGTGACCATCGACGGAGAAGATGCCAAGGATTTCGACGACGCGGTCTGGTGCGAGCCGAACCGCAGCGGATTTCGGCTGATCGTCGCGATCGCGGATGTCTCGCATTACGTACGCCCGGGCGCGCCGCTTGACGACGAGGCGCAGAAGCGCGCGACCTCGGTGTACTTTCCCGGGTTTGTCGTGCCGATGCTGCCTGAGACTTTGTCCAACGGCATCTGCTCGTTGAAACCCAAGGTCGACCGTCTGTGCTTTGTCTGCGATATGCAGGTGGGCGTCGATGGCGAAGTGAGCAAATCCAAATTCTACGAAGCGGTGATGCATTCGTATGCGCGTTTGACCTATACCCAAGTGTGGCAGGCGGTAGGCGAGGACGATGCCGAGGCCATCGGAAAGATCGGTTCGCTGCTGCCGCAGGTCAAACAACTGCATCAGCTGTATCAAGTGCTGGTGAAGGCTCGCAAAGCGCGCGGTGCGATCGAGTTCGAATCGAGCGAAGTGCGCTTCGTGCTCGGCCCGCAGGGCGACGTTGTGCAGGCCGGGATGACCCAGCGCAACGATGCGCACAAGCTGATCGAAGAATGCATGATCGCGGCGAATGTCCAGGCCGCACGTTTTCTGCTCAAGCAACAGGTGCCGGCGCCGTACCGCATCCACGACAAGCCGCCGGAGTCGAAATACGCCGATCTGCTCGAATTCCTCAAGGAATTCAAACTGCAGATGCCGCCTTGGGCTACGGTCGAGCCGCGCGATTTCACAGTCTTCCTCGGCAAGATCCGTGAACGCGCCGATGCGGCGTTGTTGGAATCGGTGTTGCTGCGCACCCAGTCGCTGGCGGTGTATGCGCCCGACAACATCGGACATTTCGGGCTTGCGCTGGATGCGTATGCGCATTTCACTTCGCCTATACGCCGCTATGCGGATCTGCTGGTGCACCGTGCGATCAAACACGCATTGACCGGCGCAACACCTGCGGCGTTCGCATATTCGTCCAGCGGGATGGCGGCGCTGTCGCTGCAGTGCTCGGAGCGCTCGCGTCGTGCGGACGAAGCCGAGCGCGAAGTCGACGAACGTTATCGCGCCGCGTGGATGGAAAAACACATCGGCGCCAAGTTCGACGGCATCATCAGCGGCGTGACCAGCTTCGGCCTGTTCGTTGAACTGGACGACTCGAAGGTCAACGGTCTGATTCACGTCACTCAACTGCCGAACGATTATTACCACTTCGATCCGATTCGCAAAACGCTCAGCGGCGAACGGGCCGGGCGCGTGTTCCGACTCGGCGACCGCGTCACCATCATCGTACTCAAGGCCAGTCTGGAAGAACGCAAGATCGATTTTCGGCTTGCGGAAAGTGCCCGTGCCGGAGCCGATGCCTTGCCGCCGCCGTTGCGTGGACAGCCGGCGAAGCGGCCGAAGAAAAAATATTGATGCCCGGGCGTATCCCCGCGTGCGGCTATGCCAATTTTCGACGCACGCCAGCTGCACGGTGTAATCGCGCAAGGCGATGATGCTCTGTACGCCCATCGACACCCGCTTCTACGGGTGTCGCTATTGTGGGCGGAGCGTTCCGACGGCATGAGATAATCGCAGCCTCGTTTACCATTCGCAGAATTCCGTGGCCCGCATCGACCAGACCCCGTTCGAACTTGAGATTGTTTCCCTTGGGCACGATGGTCGTGGCGTCGCGCGCCGCGGTGGCGTCGACGATCAGGCAGGCAAGACCATCTTCGTTGCCGGCGCGCTGCCGGGCGAACGGGTCATGGCGAAACAGACCGCGAAGTCTCGGCATTTCGACGAAGCGACCACGGTGAAAGTCCTGTCGCCATCGGCGGATCGCGTCGCGCCGCGCTGCCCGCATTTCGGCACATGCGGCGGCTGCGTGTTGCAGCACCTGGCTGAAGATCAACAGATTCTCTCGAAGCAGCAGGTGTTGATCGACAACCTGCAGCGTATCGGCCACGTGCAGCCTGGCACGCTGTTGGCGCCGCTGACGGATGCGGCTTGGGGCTATCGTCGGAAGGGGCGGCTGTCGGTGCGGCGGGTCGAGAAGAAGGACAAGACGCTGGTGGGTTTTCGCGAAACCGACCCGCGTTTCGTCGCCGAACTCTCGGTCTGCTACACGGTGATACCGCAGATCGGCGAAAAACTGGGCGCGATTTCCGCGCTGGTCGATGCGATGGACGGCCGCCGCGATATTCCGCAGATCGAGTTTATCGCTGGTGACGCAGCTGTAGTGCTGGTGTTCCGTCACCTGCAGCCGCTCAGCGAGCGCGACAGTCAGGCGCTGATCGTTTTCGCGCAGGCGCACGACTTCGCAATTTTCCTGCAGCCGGGTGGGCTGGACTCGGTGCACGCGCTGTGGCCGGAGAAGGTGGCGCTGTCGTTCGCGCTGCCGCAATGGAACATCGAGCTGAACTTCCGGCCGCTGGATTTCATCCAGGTCAATGCTGGCTTGAACCAGAAAATGATCGCGAAAACGCTTGAATTGCTCGACGTACAGCCCGATGAGCGCGTGCTCGATCTGTTTTGCGGTCTGGGCAATTTCACCCTGCCGCTGGCGCGTTCCGCCCGCGAAGTGGTGGGCGTGGAAGGTGAGGCGGGCCTGGTTGCGCGGGCCCGCGAGAACGCCATGCACAATGCGCTTGCGAACGTACAGTTCCACGCTGCGGATCTGGCTCAGGATCTCTCTGGATTACCGTGGATGCGGGATGGTTTCGACAAGTTGTTGATCGATCCGCCGCGCTCTGGTGCCGACGCGGTGCTCAAACAGCTGCCGTTGAAAGGACTGAAACGCATCGTCTATGTCAGCTGTCATCCCGGCTCGCTGGCGCGCGATTCCGGCTATCTGGTCAATGACCGCGGCTGGAAGTTGAAGACCGCAGGCGTGATGGATATGTTCCCGCACACCGCTCACGTCGAATCGATCGCGGTGTTCGAACCGAAATAATTCGGTCTGCATATCGATGGCGCCAGCACGAGGCTTCAGCTGACGCTGCGTGGAGCCGTTGTGTTTTCGATCTGCGGTGGCACTGCCGCCTGTTGGACAGGCTGTGGCGGAGTTTGTTGGGGCGGCAGCGCTTGCGCGGAGCTGACCTCCAGCGGCTGAGCGCGCGTCTGGTTGACGTCCACGCTGGTGTAGACGGCGTTCGGCGCACCGGGGTTCTGATTGTTGATCGCAAACACGCGGTCCCCGTTCTGGCTTGCCGCGATCGACACGTTCGATGAATTTGGATTCGAGCGGTCGAAGCCGCTGCTGTTGGTGATGTTGGCAGTCAATGCGCCTGCAACATTCACCTGTTCGTTTCTGTTCAAAGGTACCTTGGTCTGGTCGAGCGCACTGACGCCCTGCAGGGTGGTGTTGAACAATGTGTTGTTTTGATTCCTCGAATCATTCAACAGTGGGGCGCTGCCCGGTGTTGATGAACTGGAACTTACAGGCGCTGCGGGTGTCGTTGCAGGAACGGCTGCAGGCGCTGTCGAAGTTGTCGATGGCGGTGTGTTTGTCTGAGCCGGTGTATTTGTCGGAGCTGCTGTATTCGTCGCAGCCGAAGTGTTTGTTGGTGCCGGTGTATTTGTCTGAGCCGGCGTATTCGTCGGAGCTGGTGTGTTGGTCGCGGCCGAAGGGTTTGCTGGTGCTGGCGTATTCGTCGGTGCTGATGTGTTGGTCGCGACCGAAGGATTTGCTGGTGCTGGCGTGTTTGTCTGAGCCGGCGTATTCGTCGGAGCTGGCGTATTCGTCGGTGCTGATGTGTTGGTCGCGGCCGAAGGGTTTGCCGGTGCTGGCGTGTTTGTCTGAGCCGGCGTATTCGCAGGAGCTGCTGTGTTGGTCGCGACCGCAGGATTTGCTGGTGCTGGAGTGTTTGTCTGAGCCGGCGTTTTCGTCGGAGCTGGCGTATTCGTCGGTGCTGATGTGTTGGTCGCGGCCGAAGGGTTTGCCGGTGCTGGCGTGTTTGTCTGAGCCGGCGTATTCGCAGGA
>JANOXT010000457.1:0-2168 GCA_031418555.1 Lysobacterales bacterium
CGCCGCCGAAGCCGCCGCGCGCCGCCAGCGGCAGCTCGGCGTTTACGGTGGTCGGTGTGGGCAATCTGCTGATGCAGATCGCGCGCTGCTGCCAGCCGCTGCCGGGCGAGCCCATCGTCGGCTATCTCACCCAGGGGCGCGGCGTGTCGGTGCATCGCGCGGACTGCAGCGCATTCCTGAGAATGACGGCGCGTCAGCCGCAGCGGATGCTGGCGGTGGACTGGGGGCGCGTCGGCGGCGGTCATACGGCGAATGTGCAGGTGGATGCGGTCGATCGCCGCTGGCTGCTGAAAGACATGACCAATCTGATCGCGCAGAACGATGCCCACGTGCTGTCGATCCACAGCGATTCGCTGGAAGGCAGCCGCGTGCGTTTTCGCCTGCAGCTGCGGGTTCGCGACCATGAGCAGCTGAGCAGGCTGTTGGGGCGCATCGACAGCCTGTCCGGCGTGGAGCAGGTGCGGAGGGCGTGAAGAACGCCCCCGACCCTTGCTCGCTATGCTCGCTTTTCCCTCTCTGTCATGCGGGAGAGAATTCTCGACAGAGCAGATGAGGGCCGCGTTATCCTTTCGTCGTGACCTCCGATCGCAATCCAAGCTTGCAACATCTCGCCGCAAGCCTTCGTGCCCGCTGGCCATGGATGTTGGCGGCGGTTGTTGCCGCGCTGATCTTGCTGGCGCTCGCACTGCGCGCCCCGATCGCCGAGCGCCTGTGGCCGGTGGCGGAGGCCGAAGCGCTGCGGCAGCAGGCCGAGATCGCACTGCAGCAGGGGCGTTTGAGTGCGGACGACGGCAGCGGCGCGCGCGAACGCTATGAGGCCGCGATCGCGATCGATCCGGATCGCGCCGAACTGCGCTCAGGCCTGGCGCGGGTGGCGCAGGCGGCGGTACAGCAGGCACGCAGTGCCGCCGAACGCGGCGCCTTCGGTGAAGCACATCGTCAGCTGCGGCTCGCCCGCGCACTCTCGGCACCGCGTACGCAGACTGAGGCCGTCGCTGAAATCCTGCGTCGTCGGGAGGCCGCAGTGGCCGGTATCGACGACCTGCTGCGCGCTGCCGACGCTGCACGCGCGGCCGGGCGTGTCGATGGCGCTGCCGATGCGGCGCTGCCGCTGTACGAGCGGATTCTTGAACTGCAGCCGCAGCATCTCAAAGCGCTGGAAGGCCGCGAAGATGCGCTGGGCGCGGTGCTGCAGCGCGCGCGCGATGCGCTGAATCGCGGCGACTTGGCGCAGGGCGCCGCCGCGATCGCCACCGTGCAGGGCTACGACAGCGGCCAGGCAGAGCTGCCGGACGCGCAGGCGCAGTTGGCGCAGCTCGCCGATGACGTGCGTCGCCGCGCCGACCGGGATCTGCGTGCCGGTCGGCTGTCGCGCGCCGCCGAGGGTTATCGCCAGTGGCAGGCCAGCGAAGTGGACGCCCAGCGCGCGACAGATGCCCTGGCCGAAGTTGCGCGCGCGCAGGTGCGCATCGCGCGTGAAGCAGCCGCGGATTTTCGTTTCGATCGCGCGAAAGAGGCGCTGAAGGCTGCTGAGTCGCTGGCGCCCGATCTCGCCGAATTGCCGCCAGCGCGAGCAGCACTGCAGCGCGCCGAGCGGACGAAATATGGTGCCGGCCCGCTGCCCTCGCCGCGAAGACTGCAGCGCCGTGTGCGCGCTCTGCTTGAGGAAGCAGCGACTGCGGAAGCGCGCGGCGACTGGCTCACCCCGCCGGGCGACAGCGCTTACGACAAGCTGCGCGCGGCGCGTGCGCTGGCGCCGGATGACGCCGATGTGCGTCGTGCCAGCGTACGGATGCTGCCGCGCGTGCGCGAGTGTTTCGAAAACGAACTGCGCGACAACCGTCTGCAGCGTGCGCGGGTGTGTCTTGATGCGCGGATCGCGCTGGCAGGCGACGGCCGCGACAGCGCTGAGGCACGCAGCCGACTGGCGCAGCGCTGGGTCGCCGTAGGCGAGGAACGGTTGGGTGCAGGGGATCTGGAGGGTGCCCGCGCCGCATATGACGCTGCGACCGGGATCGATCCGCGCGCGACGGGTCTGACCGAATTCGCCGAACGTGTGCGCGCAGCGGGTGCGCTGGAGCGATGACTTCGCGAAGCGCATCCATACCGCGCGCGATACATTTCAAAATCGCGGTAGAGCGGACTTCAGTCCGCTGCTTTCCCTCAAA
>JANOXT010000458.1:0-4402 GCA_031418555.1 Lysobacterales bacterium
CGGTGATCGAACGCGGTGCCTTGAGCAGATCCTCGAACGAACCCTGGGCGATCACTTCCCCGCCGTGCACGCCCGCGCCCGCCGGGCAGCGCCAGCGTGCTGAAGAAATCCACGGTCTGGTCGATCGGCAGAATCACGATCGACGGCAGCGCGCGATCGGCGATGAAGACATTACGCGCAGACCGGTTCAGGCGTGCGCCGCCGCAGTCGGGGCACGGGCGTGCGCTGATGTATTTCGCCAGTTCTTCGCGCACCGCCGCCGACTCGGTCTCGCGATAGCGGCGCTCCAGATTCGGAATGATGCCCTCGAATTTGTGCTTGCGCTGGGTGCGACCGCCGGTGTCGGTCAGATACGTGAAAGCGATGACGTCACTGCCGCTGCCGTGCAGCACGGCGTGCTGGGTGGCGGCTTCCAGTTCGTTCCAATGCGTGTCGACGCTGAAACCGTAGTGTTTGGCCAGCGACTGCAGCAGCTGGAAGTAGTAGACGTTGCGGCGGTCCCAGCCGCGCACCGCGCCTGCGCCCAGCGACAGTTCCGGATGCACGACCACGCGCGCGGGGTCGAAGAACTGGCTCACGCCCAGGCCATCGCAGCTCTGGCAGGCGCCGACCGGCGAATTGAACGAGAACAGCCGGGGTTCAAGTTCAGGCAGCGAGTAATCGCAGACCGGGCAGCTGTATTTCGAAGAGAACAGCAGCGGCGCAGCGGTCGCATCGTCCAGCGACTGCACCAGCGCCATGCCGTCGCCCAGTTTCAGCGCGGTCTCGAAGGATTCGGCGAGGCGCTGCTTCAGATCGTCGCGCGGCTTGAACCGGTCGATCACCGCTTCGATCGTATGTTTCTGGCGCAGCGTCAGCGGCGGGACCGCATCGATCTCGTACAGCGCGCCGTCGACACGCACACGCACATAGCCCTGCGCCCGCAGCTGCTCGAAGACCTGCGCGTGCTCGCCCTTGCGCTCGCGGATCACCGGCGCCAGCAGCATGTAGCGCTGTTCGCTGGTTTTCTTGTCGCCGCCCAGCGCAAGCACCTGGTCGACCATCTGGCTGACGGTCTGCGCTTCCAGCGGGAAATGATGGTCGGGGCAGCGCGGAGAGCCGACGCGCGCGTAAAGCAGGCGCAGGTAGTCGTAGATTTCGGTGATGGTGCCGACAGTCGAGCGCGGATTGTGCGACGTCGATTTCTGTTCGATCGAGATCGCCGGGCTCAGGCCTTCGATGTGATCCACATCGGGCTTCTCCATCACGCTCAGGAACTGCCGCGCATAGGCCGACAGCGATTCGACGTAACGACGCTGGCCTTCGGCATAAATCGTGTCGAAAGCCAACGACGATTTGCCCGAACCGGACAGGCCGGTAATCACGATCAGCTTGTCGCGGGGCAGATCGAGATCGATGTTCTTCAGATTGTGGGTACGCGCTCCGCGGATGCGGATGGTGTCCATGGCCATGGTGCGGGGGGATATCCTGGCGTGAGGGGATGACGCTGCGCCCCCGTAGATGGTGTCGGGGCACGCGAAAAGCAATCCGCAAGCGTAGCGAGCAGCTTCGGCCAGAGCAAATACACGGATATAACGCTGCGGGGTTGCGGTAGATGCGACCCGCGTGCGGCTACTTCACCAGTTCGAACCGCATCGCCGCGCCTTCGGGCGGCAGCACCGCCCCTTCTACCTGCGTGCCGTCCGGGTTTTGGCCCCAGCCCCGTGTGTCGATCGATGTCGGGTTGACGCCATTCAGGATCAGCTGGACTTTCAGCGCTTCGGCACGCTGTTTGGATAGGAACATGTCGTTGCCGGTATCTGCGGTGGCCACCACCGGGCCGACGACCAGCAGTTTGGTGCCCGCCGGCGCTGCGCGAATCGCCTCGGCAGCCTGCAGGACCAGGTCGAGACTGTCGGCGCTGACGTTACCACCGCCATTCTCGAATTTGACCGGCATGGTGTTGAGTGTCTTGGCCAGTACGGCCGGTGTGATGGTCTTGCCGTCAGTGGCGGTATTTTCGGAGGGCAGTTCGAACAGCCCCTGCAGCTGCGCGCCGGGGAAGGCCTGTTCGGCGGCAGCCCGCAGTGCGCGGCGCTGGTCCAGTTCGACCCTGCCGCTCAGTACGATGCGGTCGCCTTCAAAACGCAGGGCGGCACCGGAGACCGGCGCGAATATCTTGAGGAAACCTGCGAGACCCTCGACCCACTTGGACGGGCGTGCGGCGCTGTCAACGACGATATCGCCGGCCGCGCGACCTGCGCCGTAAGTCGACAGCAGCGCTTGTTCGATTTTGGATTTGGTGGCGCCGTCGTCGACGGTGCCGTCGAAGCGGATAGCGCCGCTGTTGTCGACCACGCTGAAGATGGCGTCGAATTGCGCGCGCGCGGCGGTGGGCGATGATTGGTTTTTCGCATCAGGCGGTGTGCGCTGACAGGCGCCCGATACCGCTGCGGCGACGATGATCAGCGACAGTGCGAATGCACGGCCTTCGCGAAAAAGAGTGGTGTCGGGCATTTCGGAATCTCTTGGTCGACCGGTTCTGAAGAGCCTCCCCCCGCATTGCGCGGGGGGAGGTTGCAGCGGATGCCTTGCGGCGATTAACAGTGTCTTGGCTTACTGCTTTTTCGTGGATGCGTAATCGACTGCGACCTCGTTCGAGCAGTCTTTCGTGCCCTGGTTGCAGATCTTGTACGTCATCGTACCGGTGCCAATGATCCGGAAGTTGTCGGTGAACGTGTAGGTGTTGCGGCGCGTATTGAAGATCGCACCGTTGCGGTAGATATCCACCTGACGCTTGCCGTGCTGCCAGCTCAAGGTCACCCGCGAACGGTGATTGCTGAGCTGTTCGATCTTGGCGGTTTCCTTGTAGGGGAAGTTCGCGTCGACGAAGCTGGTGTACAGCGAGAACGCGGCTGAATCGACAAAGCCCTTGACGTTGACGTACCAGATGCCGCTTGCCGGATGCGGGAAGAAGCAGGTTTCGTTGTTGCCGAAACGGAACGGGCGGCAGTCGAACGAACTGTTGGTCGGCGGCGTTCCATACTTCACGTAGATATCCGCATCGCCGGTGCCGTCGAACATGGCGAACAGCAGGTTGCTGGCGCCATTGGGCACGACCAGCTGATAGCGCAGCGTGCCGTCTTCCAGTACTTCAAGTCCGGTCAGGGTGACGCCGTTCTGCAGCTCGATCGCCGGCGGCGGCGGCGGCGGCGGCGGCGGATCCGAGGGCAGCGGGTCGGTGCCATTGGCTACCCGCACTGCAGCGGTGGCATCGACGACGCCAGCGCCGCAGGGCTTGTCGAAGGTGCAGCCAGCCGGAAAGCCGCCGTTGGCGTAGGCCGTGTTCTCAAGGATTTTCTTCACTTGGGCGGGGGTTTTCGGCGTTGCGGATGCAGACTGGATCAGCGCTGCGACACCCGCGACGTGAGGCGACGCCATAGAAGTTCCTGCGTACCACGCGTAACCCTCCGCAGCCTGCGTGGTCAGACCCAAGTTCAGGGTTGACAGCACGTTGTCCGCGGCAGGCGCAGATCCGCTGCCGCCGGGGCCGGCGACGTCCACCACCGGACCAAAGCTCGAGTAGCCCGCTATGGTTCCGGTCGGGCCAACTGCAGCGACGGCGACGACGTTATTGCAGCTGGCCGGCTGCTGCTGTGCGGCATCGCCGCCAGAGTTGCCTGCAGCCACAACCACGGTGGTGCCACGCGCGACTGCCGCATCGATCGCGGTCTGGAAGGTAACGCTGCAGGCTCCGCCGCCACCGAGGCTCAGATTCAGTACTTCAGCCGGGTTGGCGTTGGCCGGAATCCCGGCGACGGTGCCGCCCGAACCCCAGGTGATGGCGTCTGCGATGTCCGACAGGAAACCGCCGCATTTACCCAGCGCGCGCATCGGCAGAATTTTCGCCGCCGGCGCCACGCCCGCCGTACCTGCGCCGTTGTCGGTGAGCGCTGCGATGGTGCCGGCAACGTGGGTGCCGTGCCAGCTGCTGTCTGACGGCGTACCGAAAAAATCGCATTCGCCGTTGTGCCAGTCGCCCGGGTCGTTCGCATCGGCGTCGCGGCCGTCACCGTCGACAGCGGTGTCGAGATCGGCGATGAAATCGTAGCCCGGTACCAGCTGACCCGCGAATTCGCTGTGCGGGGTAATCCCGGTGTCGATCACGCCCACGACTACGCCAGCGCCCTTGGTGATGTCCCACGCCGGTTCGAGATTGATGCCGCCGGGACCATTCTTGTAGTGCCACTGCTGGGCATACAGCGGATCGTTCGGCACGAACAGGGGCTGCATCCGGACATCCGCCTCGACCGCCAGCACGTTGGGGTCTTTCATCAGCGCTTCCATCATCTGCTTGCTTTCCGTGCGGCCCAACTTACGGTCGGTGCGGATCAGATCGGAGCCGGTGGACAGCGTGCGCACG
>JANOXT010000459.1:0-9930 GCA_031418555.1 Lysobacterales bacterium
TTCATGTCCGCGGTGCTGTCTTCGGACATGGACAATACCGACAAGGTCGTGGGTTTCCTGGATGAAGCGCGCGCGCTTGGATTGATGGTGATGCCGCCGGATGTGAATGCGTCGGGCTACATGTTCGAGGCCATGGACGACAAGACGATCCGCTACGGCCTGGGCGCGGTCAAAGGCGTTGGCCACGGCGCCTGCGACGCCATCGCCGAGGAATGCAGGCGCGGCGGACGCTATACCGACCTGCTCGACTTCTGCAAACGCGTCGACAGCAGCAAGCTCAATCGGCGCACGCTGGAAGCATTGGTCGGCGCAGGCGCACTGGATGCGCTGGGCAAGAATCGGCCGTCGCTGTTGCTGCAGTTGCCCGAAGTGATCAAAGCCACCGAACAGCTCGCACGCGAGCGCGACGCCGGGCAAGTCTCGCTGTTCGGAGGCTTCGCCGAGGCCGCGCCGGAGCTGACGCTTGAACTGCCTGAAACTTCCGACTGGCCGCTGTCGCAGAAGCTCGCGGGCGAGCGCGAAACCCTTGGCCACTACCTCAGCGGCCATCCGCTGGATCCTTATCGCGAAGAATTGCATGCGCTGGTCGGCACCGATCTGGGCAAACTCGATCAGCTGTGGGACAGCGCATCGTCTGCGCGCGGGCGCGGCCAGCGCAGCGGCGACGATGGCGACAGCGGCGGCCGCCAATGGCGCGCCGAAGCGACGGTTATCCTCGCCGGACAGGTCATCGGCATGCGCAAACGCGGCGATTCGCAGGCTTTCGTCCAGCTCGAAGACGGACGGGGCAGAATAGAATGCGCGTTTTTCTCGGAACCGTTCTTCGAATATCAGACCCTGCTGACCCGCGACCGCATTCTGCTCATCGAAGGCGGTCTGCGCGAGGACGAATTCAGCGGCGGCTTCTCGCTGCGCGCAAAGCGCTGCTGGGATTACCGTCAGATCTGCGCACAGCAGGCACAGCGGCTTTCGCTGCGGCTGGATCTGCGCGAGCCGGGGCTGATGCAGAAAATCGACGGGCTGCTCGCACAGCACCGTCCAGGCCACACGCCGCTGCGCTTCGATCTGCTGCTGCCCAAGGGCACCGCGGGCACACTCGACCTCAACGACCCCCAATCGATCCGTGTGGAAGCGGATCTGCCCAGTGGCCTGCGCGCGCTGCCCGGGGTACGCACCGTCAAAGTGGCGATGAGCAAACCATGGGCCTCCTGATCGAAGCGCCGCACCCTACTGCCAGGTACGGTGTTCATCGTTCACCTCGGCTAGACTTGAGCTCCTTCCGGCCATCGGCCCACGCCCGCGCATGAATCCGAATTACCTCGATTTCGAACAGCCCATTGCCGATCTTGAAGCCAGGATCGAGGCCCTGCGCCACGCCAGTACCGGCCCGGCGGTCAATATCGACACCGAGGTCCACGCGCTCGAAAACAAGCTTCGCCTGCGCACGGCCCAGATCTTCCGCGACCTGAGCGCGTGGCAGGTCTCGCAGCTGGCGCGTCACCCGGCGCGTCCCTACACGCTGGATTATCTGCGGGTGATCTGCGACGAATTCCAGGAACTCGCCGGCGACCGCGCGTTCGCCAACGACAATGCCATTGTCGGCGGGCTCGCCCGCATCGGTGGCCGCAGCGCGATGGTGATCGGTCACGATTAAGGCCGCGACACCAAAGCCAAGGTCCGCCGCAATTTCGGCATGCCGAAACCCGAAGGCTACCGCAAAGCGCTTCGGCTGATGAAGATGGCGGAACGCTTCCGGTTGCCGGTACTGACCTTCATCGATACCGCCGGCGCATGGCCCGGAATCGATGCCGAGGAGCGCGGCCAGTCCGAAGCCATCGCCCGTAACCTGCTCGAAATGGCCGAACTGGAAGTCCCGATCATCTGTACCGTAATTGGTGAAGGCGGCTCCGGCGGCGCGCTTGCCATCGGTGTGGGCGACCGCACCCTGATGCTCGAATACAGCACATATTCGGTCATTTCGCCCGAAGGATGCGCTTCGATCCTGTGGAAGACAGCCGATAAAAAACAGGAAGCGGCACAAGCGATGGCGATCACCGCAAAACGGCTGCGCGACCTCGGCCTGATCGACAAGATCGTTCGTGAGCCGATCGGCGGCGCGCATCGCAACCCGGTACAGATGGCAAAACGACTGAAAGCGATCCTGATCAACGAACTCGACGCGCTGACGCCGCTACCGATCGAGCAGTTGCTGGATCGTCGTTACAGGCGCCTGCGTGGATATGGGGCTTACGAGGCCTTATAAGTCCTGCGGACAGGTAACATCTGGTCTTGATGCCTCTTCAGCAATGAGACCGAACCGTGCAAAGCATGGATAGTGGCATTGGAGAGAATGATCCAGAAAGCAACCAGGCGAGTTTGCTGACTCATGCCACACCCTGCCGATCCTTGAGAAATCACGCTCTACGATCGCAGCGGGTACGGCGGCTTCAGGATTTCGGGAACGATCGGTTGTTGGACAGCTAAGCAAGCCGACATCGCTTTTCGCAAAGCGCCGGAATCGGGTCAACCGTGTGTGCGCTCCCATCCGTATACGGCCCTTGAGATGATAGTTTCCGTTCGCTCAATAGCATTCGCCATTCAATTCGAATGTGGCCACCACCTTTACAAACAAGGAATTTTTTAAGCGCCGATTCACAAATTGTTACATCAGTGACCGATATGCGCTGACATCACGGAGGCAAATTGTTTTCATACCGGCACGTTAAACCCGCCTTTGCCCAGCATGAATTCAGCGGAAGATACGCCCATAGCTGTAGAACATCCGGCCTTTTCTCGATAGCTAGTTTTGTCTAAAAAAACACATATGAAGCGCAAGACCGAGCAGTTGATCCTGAACTGAAATACCGACTGTGCTGATCCAAGAACACACTTACAGCAGTGGCCCCATCGACATCCATCTTCAAGCGACAATTCCGAGAGATTTGCCACCAAATGCATTTCAAACGCGAAAAAACCTGAAAAAAGCGATACAGGGGCTTGGCGGAAGCCCGACCTTGGCCTACAGTGCGCAGGCCGGCATGTCGTCCGGTCCAGACACAAGTCAACTCCATTCGACGAGGAATTCGAATTCTCATGGCAACCAAAAAGAAACCTGCCGCCAAGAAGGCCGCCGCCAAGCCGGCCGCGCCGAAACCGATCAAGGATGTGATGAGCAAGTCGGCGCTGATCGCCCACATCGCCGGTGCGACTGAGGTCGCAGTCAAGGATGTGCGCGCCGTGATGGCCGCTCTCGAAGGGGCGATTCATGCCTCGATCGGCAAGAAGGGTGCCGGCATGTTCGTGTTACCAGGCGTCCTGAAAATTACTTCCGTAAGCGTAGCGGCCAAGCCGAAGCGCAAGGGCATCAATCCGTTCACCGGGCAGGAAACCACGTTCGCCGCCAAGCCGGCCTCCGTAAAGGTCAAAGTCAGGCCGATGAAGAAATTGAAGGATGCTTCGGCCGCCTGATGGTGTCGAGCTGTAAAGGAAACTTAGGAAGGTTTTTTAGTCAGGAGGCTGGATTTTCGAAAAAAATCCAGCCTCCGCGTTTTTGCGCAGCATATCACCACCAAGAAATGGCTAAGACAGACCATTTTCCGACCGGGATTCATATTTTGAATCGATAGGACAACTTCACCAACAATTGCTCGCTGTCGCGGAGATCGAACGCATCTCCGAATTGCCCGGCTGCCGAATATGCTTCCCCGCCTGCATCGAATACCGATCCCCCGCGTACATACGCCACGTACAGATACGACAGCGGCGCAAAGCTGGTAACGGTAGCGGATCTGGAAGGCGAGGTTGCGCAATGCGAAACTTTTGATCGGAGCGCTGTTGCGAATCGGGGTACCGTCGGCAGCCAGGACCCAGGCACGCTTGGCTTCCGCATCCAGACCAAGTGCTTCCAGGCGCACCCGCAGCTCCTGCTTCGATCCAACCAACCAGACGCTACCTGCGCTGAGGAATGCCTGCTCCGACCCGTAACCGATCAGGCGGCGGGTGTCTTGGTCCCAGATAACCAGGTCTGGATTCCGCTGCAGCTCAAGCCCCATGAAGAAGCTGAGATTGTCGCTGGCTGCATACTCCGGCTGTAAGTATGTGGTCCACGCACCGCTACCGATGCCCTGCAGCCCTTCTGCGCTGTAGCGCACATTGCCGTAGAAAGACCAGTGTGTTTTCTTCGGAAAAAATCGTTCCGCGAACGCGAACAAGCGCCCCGGGTGATCGACTACGCCGTTGCCCCGGGTCATCAGGTCATCGTGCCCAGACGTCCAACCGGCAATTTCAAAAAACTGGTTGCCGCCATCGCGGCGCTCGCTGTTGCGATTCACAGCAAAAACGTTGCCGATATGTACACCACTATCATTGCCGCGTCGTGAGGCAGCAAATTGCCAACGGTGCGATGCATACGGCGAACTTTCCGGCAGCGAGGTGAGCCGTCGCGAGACTTCGTATCGCGCGTAGTTGTAGCTGTTGCGATCGAGAAAGCCGAAATCGTTCAACTGCAGATCGCTGCCGGTGTGCAGCATATATACCTGCTGCCGCCAGCCCCTGCCGATCTCGTGATCGATCCGAATCTGCGCCCCTGTATCTCGGATACTGTCGTCGCGCTGGTTGATATCGGAGCCGATCAGATTGGTGCGGATGTTCCAGTTCGCGGCCGGCTTCCACTGGTGGTCAACTGAATACACGGTGGCTTCGCGGTCTAGAAATGGGCGATTGACCCGCGTCACCATCGCGCCGACGCTCTGTCCTTCAAAACCACGAGTCGTACGCAGCGCATAGAAATCACGGCCGGCACTGTCGCCTTCGGTTGCCGCGAACACGCCATATCCGAAGCCACCGGCGCTGCCGTTGATTTTGACCGCCGCGGCGACGTCGCTGGAACCACTCCCGTCATCGGCGGGGGCGCCGACACGACGGGTGTAGATCAGCTGCTGGGCGCTGCCCAAAGAGCCGAACGGCACCTCGAAATAGCTTTGGTTCTCGGTGAAAAAAGGGCGCTTGTCGCCGAAGAACGTCTCGATCGCGCTGAAGTTGACAACGATACCGTCGCTTTCCACTTGACCGAAATCCGGATTCAGGCTTGCGCTCACCTGGAATTGCCCGTTGGGCTTCCAGAAGACATCCATGCCCGCATCGGTAGCGGTCTTGCGATTGACGTTGTCGTACAGACCAGCGAGATAAGGCGTTATCGCCAACAGCGACTGGCTGTATTTCGGTACGTCCACTTTCTGCAGCGCGCTGAGATAGCGCTGATCGTTGAAGCTGATCGCTGGCCATGCCATGCGCTCGTTGCTGTAACCGACCACGCGATCAAGCGCGATGCCGATGGTGCGGACATCGCTGTCGATGCTGCGCATCGGCGCGATATGCCAAGGAATCAGCAGCTCTGCAAACCAGCCGCTTTCATCCTCCGAGATCGCATGCGACCAATGACCGTCCCAGTCTGCATTGAACTGGTTTTCGTTGCTGATCGTGCTGTCACCGATGTCGTCGGAAAGCGCGACCATGAAGTTATAGCCGCTGCGCCCGTCGCCATCAAAATCGACGTAAACATTTACCCGATCGACATTGCCGTTGTTGTCGCGCTGGCACCGCTGACGGGTGCGCGGCACTGCGACGGCTGCAGATTGCGGAATGCAATCGCCAAACCATCCGCGGTCGCCATGTACCACGCCTCAGTCGGGTACGTGGTCGGGTCACGCGTGAGTGGCTGGGTCATCCGGAAATCGTCGATGCGTTGCGCTTGCGACCACTCCACAGGATCGATCAGGCCATCGATATCGAGCGCCGTTGCCTGCAGCGGCATCGAGAGGAGCAACACTGAAAGCAAGGCGCGCATGAGGCCGTTCCAGATCGGAGACTGCGCGCATGGTGCCGCACACTTCCGCAATGAGCGACTGTCTGAGGTCATATACAGCTTGCAAACAACGTATCCGCTGTCACTGCCCTTGTGCGGGCTTTTGTGGAGAGCTGTTTATTAAGAAAATGCGGCCAATCTCAGCGGCTGGGCTTGGGCTGCAGCATCGTGCCCGTGCATTTTTTGGCGCCGCACTTGCATCCCCATATTTTTTTCATCTTCGCTGTATGCGGATCGTCCAGCACGATTCCGTAGTTGTAGGTCAATTCTTCGCCAGGCTCGATATCGCGAATGGCCTCGATGAAGACCTTGTCCTTGTGCCCCTTTCTTTTGCTGTTCTCCTCGAGAACCGCCTCGCAGTTCGGGGCGCAGCTGTGGTTGATCCAGCGCGCCACGTTGCCATCGACGTTGGCGTCGATCACATAATCGTCGTTAAGCGTGAACAGGAACGTGTGGCCATTCTCCTCGAGTTCGCCGTAAGCTTCGTCGACCTGCGTGTGCGTCCTCACTTTGCCCTTGTAGCGCACGATACGCTCGCCCTTGCGGACCGCTTCATCGGCAAATACGCCGTTGCCGTGGATAGGCGACAAACGGGCGACGATCTTCTTCTTGGACATGGCTTATACGGTTCCGACGGATGTGCATGAGCCGCGATTATGGCCCAACTTGCAGCGATGTCGAACGCGGCGGAGTATTCGGCGAACATCATCACTGTGCCCGGGAGTAGTCGAAGACCACCCTCTGCAGCGGCAGGGAACAGGACGGCCCACGGATGCCATGAACGATATCTGCCGGTGCCGGATAAATGCCCAGATCGGTCTTGGAACATCTCGATTGAGTCCCGAGCGGCGAAAGCGTACAATTTCGGTCCTGTATTACTTGCGCCTATCGCTCCGCGGTTGGACGCCACTTGGATCATGCTTCGAGTCACTAAACTTACCGATTACGCCACCGTGGTGCTGACCGTTCTGGCCAGCGCTCCCGAGGCCTTGCTGAGCGCCACCGGGCTGGCCGAACGCGCCGGGCTGGAAGCGCCGACGGTCGCCAAGCTGCTCAAACCATTGGCCCAGGCCGGGTTGGTGCAGGCTTTTCGCGGCGCGGCCGGCGGCTATCGTTTGTCGCGTCCGGCGGCCGAGATCTCGCTGGTGGAGATCGTCGAAGCGATGGAAGGGCCACTGGCGATGACCGAATGCAGCACCCATGACGGCCACTGCGGCATCGAGCAATCCTGCGGCGCTCGCGCCAACTGGCGTCGGATCAACGATATCGTCGCCGACACCCTGCGCCGCATCACTCTGGCCGATATGGCGCTGCCGGCCGTCGAAACGCCGTCGCGCAAAGCCATTCCCGTTTCGCTGTCGGCCAACTGAGAACCACGATGACCGCCACCGCTCCCCAGATCGTGACATCGCCGCCGGTGCAGAACGCCGGAATCCTCGAACAGCTCGGTCGTCGTTATGATGCCGGCTTCGTCACCGACATCGAGTCCGAAACCTTGCCGCCGGGTCTGAACGAAGACGTCGTGCGCTTCCTCTCGGCGAAAAAAGACGAGCCCGAGTGGATGACCGAATGGCGCCTCGCCGCATACCGACACTGGCTGACGATGACGCCGCCGCACTGGGCGAAGCTCGAGATCGCGCCGATCGATTTCCAGTCGATCAGCTATTACTCCGCACCGAAAGCGAAGTACGCCTCGCTTGCCGATGTGCCGCAGGAACTGCTCGACACCTACGACAAGCTCGGCGTGCCGCTGCACGAGCGCGCCAAATTAGCCGGCGTCGCCGTCGACGCGGTGTTCGACTCGGTCAGCGTCGGCACCACATTCCGCAAGGAATTGGCCGAAAAAGGCGTGATTTTCTGCTCGATGTCTGAAGCGCTGCACGATTATCCCGACCTCGTTCGCCAGTACCTCGGCAGCGTGGTGCCGGTCGGCGACAACTATTTCGCAGCGCTGAATTCGGCTGTGTTCTCGGACGGCAGTTTCGTATTCATTCCCAAGGGCGTGCGCTGCCCGATGGAGCTCAGCACTTACTTCCGGATCAATGCGATCAACACCGGTCAGTTCGAGCGCACGCTGATCATCGCCGAAGAACAATCTTACGTCAGCTATCTTGAAGGCTGCACCGCGCCGATGCGCGATGAAAATCAGCTGCACGCGGCGGTGGTCGAACTAGTCGTGCTGGACGATGCGGAGATCAAGTATTCGACGGTACAGAACTGGTATCCCGGCGATGAGAACGGCGTTGGCGGCATCTACAACTTCGTCACCAAACGCGGCGAGTGCCGCGGCGCGCGCAGCAAGATCAGCTGGACCCAGGTGGAGACCGGCTCGGCGATCACCTGGAAATACCCGTCCTGCGTACTGCTCGGCGACGACTCCACCGGCGAATTCCATTCGGTCGCGCTCACCCATCATCGTCAGCAGGCCGACACCGGCACCAAAATGATCCACAATGGCAAGGGGTCGCGCTCGACCATCGTGTCGAAAGGCATCAGCGCCGGGCACAGCAACAACACCTATCGCGGGCTGGTCCGCGTCGCACCCAATGCAGAGGGCGTGCGCAATTTCACCCAGTGCGATTCGCTGCTGCTCGGGTCGCTCAGCGGCGCGCACACCGTCCCCTATATCGAAGTCCGCAACCCCAGCGCGCAGATCGAGCATGAGGCGACAACGAGCAAGATTTCCGACGACCAGATGTTCTACGCGATGCAACGCGGCCTGAATGCCGAGGAAGCCGTGGCGCTGATCGTCAACGGCTTTGCCAAGGAAGTGCTGCAGCAACTGCCGATGGAATTTGCGGTCGAAGCGCAGAAGTTGCTGGGGATTAGTTTGGAAGGGAGTGTCGGGTGACGGCCATCGCACACCTCAAGCACCAGTTCGCCATTCCAGTCGCAGACCTCTGGGCAATGATCGGCGATTTTGGCGATGTTGGAAAATGGTCGGGGCGGCCTCCTAAGGCTTGCGTTCAGCAAGGCGAGGGCATTGGCGCGTTGCGGACGCTGACGCTCGATGATGGGCGGCAGGTTGTTGATCGGCTCGATGCGCAGGGCGATGATTTTTACAGCTATTCGATTGTCACCTCACCGTTCCCGGTCATATCTTATGCCGCCAAAATGTCGGTCGCAGCGGTTGACGCCGCCAACAGCGAACTCGACTGGCGTGGCGAGATCGAACCCGACGGGATCAGCAACGAAGACGCCACCGCGATTTTCGAGACTATGTATCGCTACGGCGTCGGCCTGATCGAACGTCAGATCGCCCGTGCGTTGAAAGAACAGAAATGAGTGCAATGCTCCAAATCAATAACCTACACGCCAATGTTGGCGACAAGCCTATTCTCAAAGGCCTCACGCTCTCGCTAAATGCGGGCGAGATCCATGCGATCATGGGGCCGAATGGCGCCGGGAAATCGACGCTGGGCTATGTGCTGTCGGGGCGGCCCAGTTATGAGGTGACCGAGGGTTCGGTTACTTTTACACCCCAATCTCGTCATTCCCGCGAAGGCGGGAATCCAATTCCTGACGGTGAAGTTTCGATAGAGCGGGAGTTGGACCCCCGCATTCGCGGAGGTGACGAAAATGGCGTGGAGCCGGGAATTGATCTGCTCGCCCTCGAACCCAACGAGCGCGCCGCGGCTGGCTTGTTTCTCGGCTTCCAATATCCGGTCGAAATCCCCGGCGTGTCGAACGTCCAGTTCCTGCGTGAGGCGCTGAATGCGCAGCGCAAGCATCGCGGTGAGGCTCCGCTATCGGGCGGCGAATTCCTGAAGGTTGCGCGCGAACAGGCGGGCGCACTCGGGATGGATATGGATATGCTCAAGCGTCCGGTGAATGTCGGCTTTTCGGGCGGCGAGAAGAAGCGCAACGAGATGGTGCAGATGGGCATCATCGACCCTGCGCTCGCGATTCTCGACGAAACTGACAGCGGCCTCGACATCGACGCTTTGCGCGTGGTGGGTGACGGCATTAACCGGATCATGCGGCGTCCCGATAAGGCCGTGCTGCTGATCACGCATTACCAGCGCCTGCTCGATTATGTGAAGCCAGATTTCGTCCACGTGCTGGCG
>JANOXT010000460.1:0-13747 GCA_031418555.1 Lysobacterales bacterium
TCAGCACCAGCGGGAAGTACAGCGCGCTGAGATGCAGGCCACCTTGAAAAGCCTGTACTGCCAGCAGCACAAGCAGACTCACGAAAGTATGAAACAGCGCCGAGCCCATCGCTACGCCGGTCAGTATCTCCAACGGAAAGATCACGCGTTTGACGTAGTTGGTGTTGGCGATGATCAGCGATGGCGCGCGTACGATGCATTCTGCAAACACGCCGTGCACCAACAGGCCCGCGAACAGAAACACCGCAAAACTCGCCTTGCTGCCATCGACACTGCCCCAGCGCGCCTGGAATACAACCGAAAACACGAAGGTGTAGACGGCCAGCATCAGCAGCGGATTGAAGAACGACCAGGCGAGACCCATGATCGATCCACGATAGCGGCTGATGACTTCGCGCTGCACCAGCTCTCCCATCAGCCGCCGGTTACGCCAACAGGCATCAACCATTGCTGCGAGAGAAGATGGCGGGTTGCTGTGCGGATTGACGGCCGTTTGGTTCACTCGGCGCCTCCCAACGCCCGCTCGAGATCGCCGCGCAGATCCTCCAGCGACTCCACGCCGACGCTCAGCCTCACCAGATCGTCATGGATGCCCAGCACAGCGCGACGGTCAATCGGCACCGACGCATGGGTCATGACCGCCGGATGATTGACCAGGCTTTCGACGCCACCCAGTGATTCGGCAAGCGTGAACAGATGCGTGCGCTCGCAGAAGCGCTTCGCGCCTTCGAAGCCGCCCTTCACGCGGATCGAGACGATGCCGCCGAAGCCGTCCATCTGTCGCGCCGCCAGCGCGTGCTGCGGATGGTCTTCAAGCCCCGGATAAATCACCTGCTCGACCGCAGGATGGGTGCGCAGCCATTCCGCCAGCGCCGCAGCGTTTTCGCAGTGTGCGCGCATGCGCAGATGCAGCGTCTTCAATCCGCGCAGGGCGAGAAAACTGTCGAATGGACCCTGCACCGCGCCAACCGAGTTCTGCAGGAACGCCATTTGTTCGGCGAGTTCGGCGTTGTCGCCGACCACGGCCATGCCGCCGACCATATCGGAATGGCCGTTGAGATATTTGGTGGCCGAATGCATGACGATGTCGGCGCCATGTTCCAGCGGGCGCTGCAGGATCGGCGAAGCGAAGGTATTGTCTGCGACCATCAGCAGGCCGTGCTTTTTAGCGATCGCGCTGACTGCCCGCAAATCGACGATCTTGAGCATCGGATTGGTCGGCGTTTCCACCCACACCATGCGCGTATTGGGTTTGATAGCCGCCTCGAAGGCAGCCGGATCGGTCAGATCGACGAAACTGAAATCCAGTCCAGCGCTGCGCCGGCGCACGCGCTCGAACAGGCGGAAAGTGCCGCCATAGACATCGTCCATGCAGACGATGTGGCTGCCGCTGTCGAGCAGCTCAAGAATGGTCGACGTCGCGGCCAGCCCTGAAGCGAACGCGAAGCCGCGGCTGCCGCCTTCAAGGCCAGCGACGCAGCGCTCGTAGGCGAAGCGGGTCGGATTGTGGGTGCGCGAATACTCGAAACCCTGATGCACGCCGGGACTGCTCTGGGCGTAGGTCGAGGTGGCGTAGATCGGCGTCATCACCGCGCCGGTGGTCGGATCCGGGGACTGGCCGGCATGGATGGCCTTGGTGCCCAGACCCCAGTCGCTGGACGGGTCGGTATGGTCGGGCTGGCTCATCGCAGGCATTTCCGTTAAAAAGGCGGCCGATTTTAACATCGCAGCCCTGGGTTCAACCGCCGGTCACTGAACGCGGCGGCGCAGGTAGTTCAGCAAGTCGATTCGGGTAATCAGGCCCAGGAAGCGCTCGCCGTCCATGACGATGGCCACGTAGCCGCGGTCGAATACCGGCAGCAGCGCCTCGACCGGGGAAGACACGTCCAGCTTGTCGAGCTTGCTGACCATGGCGGTCGAAGCCGGGTCGCGGAACCGGGCCTCATCGCCGTAGACGTGCAGCAGCACGTCGCTTTCGTCGAGGATGCCGACGATCTTTTCGCCGTCCATCACCGGCAATTGGGAGATCTCGTACAGCTTCATCCGCTGATAGGCGGTGACCAGCAGGTCGTTGGGCCCGACCACCACGGTGTCGCGACGCGTATATGGGCGCAGGATCAGATCGCGCAGGTCGCCATGTTGCTCGCGCTCCAGAAAGCCGTTGTCCAGCATCCAATAATCGTTGTATTGCTTCGACAGATACTTGTTGCCGGTGTCGCAGACGAACACCATCACGTTCTTCGGCATGGTCTGTTCGCGGCAGTATTTCAGCGCGGCGGTCAGCAGAGTACCGCTGGACGAACCGCCCAGAATGCCCTCGGAACGCAGCAATTCGCGCGCGGCGAGGAAGCTTTCCTTGTCGGTGACGGCGTAGGCTTTCTTGACCCGGCTGAAGTCGGAGATATCGGGCAGAAAATCTTCGCCGATGCCCTCGACCATCCAGCTGCCGGATTTCTCGTTGAGGCGTCCGTCGTTGATGTATTCGGCCAGAATCGAACCCACCGGGTCGGCGAGAATCAACTCGGTGTGCGGCGAATGTTCGGCAAAGCAGCGCGACAGACCGGTCATGGTGCCGGAGCTGCCGCAGCCGAAGACGATGGCGTCGAGACCGCCAACTTCCGCCATCTGCGCCAGAATCTCGGGGCCGGTGACGTACTGGTGGGCCGCCGGGTTGTCGGGGTTGCCGAACTGGTTGATGAAGTAGGCGCCCGGCGTTTCGCTGGCGATCCGCGCGGCCATGTCCTGGTAGTAGTCCGGATGGCCCTTGGCCACGTCGGAGCGGGTCAGCACGACCTCGGCGCCCATCGCTTTGAGATTGAAGATCTTCTCGCGGCTCATCTTGTCCGGCACCACGAGGATCAGCTTGTAGCCTTTTTGCTGGGCGACCAGCGCCAGACCGATGCCGGTATTGCCGGCGGTGCCTTCGACCAATGTGGCACCGGGCTGGATATCGCCGCGCTGCTCGGCGGCCTCGATCATGCGCAGGCCGATGCGGTCCTTGATGGAGCCGCCGGGGTTCTGGCACTCCAGCTTCAGATAGAGCGTACACAGGCCGGTATCGAGGCGCTGGGCGCGCACGACCGGAGTATCGGCGATCAGGTCGAGGACAGAGTCGTGGACGGAAGAATCGCGGACCGCAGGTGGAATCGACATGCCGGCGCAAGCTCGCTCGGGAAAGGCCGGATTATCGCACTGCGGGCGGGCAGGAAACCCGGCAACACGCAGCAGGCCTGCGCGGACGGCAGCGGACGAGCACGCCGCCGCCGTCCGGGATCAGGTATGGATCAGTGCTTCAGTGTGTCGTACATGCGGGTGAGGCGATCTTTCGCCGCCAGCTTCTCGCGCTTCATCTGCATCAGCCGGGTGTCGTCGATGGGCAGGACGCCGAGTTCGGCGTCGAGCACCTGTTTGTCGAGTTCCTTGTGGCGATGATAGAGCTGACGGAATTCGGTATTCGCCTTCATCAAGGCTTCGAGTTCAGTCTGGGGTTGCCCTTCGAACATGGATTCCTCCTCACAGCACGATAGTCGGCCCTGCCACGATGGCTGAACCTTGGGATGGGAAAAGAGCGTTGAAGACGCGGGGTGAACACGTGGATAGCGGGACTGCAAACGAAAACGCCCCGGCCAGAGACGGCACGGGGCGACATGAGACCGGCTGCGGATCCACAGTGCGGACGCTCCAGGCCGGAGAGCCCGCGCGGACTTCGCTTCCGGCGGGATTCTCCGAGGGGTCGTCGTGCGTCTGCGTCATCGGCTTTGCTCGTCGTCCGGAGGCGAATCAGCCTCCTTGTAACCGACCCTACTCCTCTGATCTGCACTCGGCAAGCGTGAGCTGAAGGATTCTGCCGGCCGGTGGCAAAGCATCATTCCGGAACCTGTGAGTCACGCTGAACAACAACGTGAAACGATTGATTTAAAAGCACAATTCCAGAGATAAAGTACGCTTCGGCATCAGCGTTCCTGCGGTTTTGGAACCGGTCTGGGTTTGGGTCTTGGCTTCGGTTTTGGCTTCGGTTTTGGCTTGGTGGCAGGCTCGACGGCTCCGCCTGCAGTCAACTCTGCTTCGCGGCGGGCCAGTTCGGCATCGCGTTCGCGGGCGAGGCGCAGTTTATCCGTCTCGCTGCCGGCAACGGTGTCGAGCAGGCCCTCCGCCTCCTGGCGGTCGCGCGCTTCGGCCTCGACCGCCGCGCGCAGCTGCGCGGTTTCTTCGGCCCGGATCTGGCCTTCCACGCGAAGACGCTCGGATTCTGCGCGTGCGCGATCAGCGTCGCGGCGGCTGGCCTCGACCAGCAGTTCACTGCGCTCGATTTCCAGGCGCTGCAGTTCGGCGCGATTGGCTTCGGTGCGCGATGCGATCTCCGCGGTCTCGATCCTGATTTTGGCGATCTGCAGCGCCTGCGGCCGCTGCTTGCGCTTGGCCGCTTCCAGTGCCTGCAGCGCCTGCCTTGCCTGCAGGCGCTCATACGCGGCGAAGGCGTTGCGCTGAGGGTCGGTTTGGATCGCCTGCAGACGCTGGCCTAGCCTGGCGACCTCGGGGTCGGGTTCGGCCGCCGTGGCCGCAGCCGTGACCATTGCGAAGAACAACCCCAGCAGCAGTCCGAAGTCGCGATTCGATATGAAGCGGCGATCAGTCATGGCGTCGACTCGATGCCGAGCCGCTGGCGCAGTTCGACGATTTCGGCGCGGCGCCGAGTCAATTCGGTCTGTAACGATGTCTCGCGGCTGCGGGCCTGGGCGTAGTCGGCCTCGGCAGCGGCCAGTTGCGCCAGTCCGATCGCATCGGCAGGCTTGCGCGCGGTCACCGCTGCCTGCGCCTGGCTCAAAGCGTTCTTCGCGCGGAGCAGTGCGTCAGCGGCGTACTGGTCGGCATCCGCGGCTTCTGCCCGCGTTATCGCCGCCTGTGCCGTGTCCAGATCCTGGGCAGGCAACGGTGTTCGCGCATCGGCGCAGAAGGAAAACGTGAGCACGATCACAAGCGCAATTGCGCTGGCGCCGCATCGCCGCCAATGCGGATGCTGCGGGACGCGCGACATTTGTGCGAAGCTTGGAGCCATGGGGAGCGTGCCGGTGATGGAATCGATAGCGGGTGAATCGATCGATCCGCGCGCGCCATTGTTATCAGCATTCGCGGCGGTTGCAACGCCACAGTCATCGCGCAGCCAGCGGCTGCACGGGGAGATTCAACGATGGATATCGGCTATTTCCTGAAGCTGATGACGGATAAAAACGCCTCCGACATGTTCTTGACCACCGGTGCGCCGGTGCATATCAAGGTCGAAGGCAAGCTCTATCCGCTCGGCAACACCGGCCTGCCCCCGGGCATGGTCAAGAAGATCGCCTATTCGCTGATGGACGAAGGCCAGGTGCCGGACTTCGAGCGCGATCTGGAGCTGAACATGGCGCTGTCGCTGGCCGACGCCGGCCGCTTCCGCGTCAACGTGTTCAAGCAGCGCGGCGAGGTGGGCATGGTGATCCGCGCGATCCGCAGCGTGATTCCCACCATCGAAGAGCTGCAGCTGCCGCAGGCGCTGAAGACCATCATCATGGCGCCGCGCGGGCTGGTGCTGATCGTCGGTTCCACCGGTTCGGGCAAATCGACCTCGCTGGCATCGATGATCGATTACCGCAACAGCACCTCGGCCGGTCACATCCTCACCATCGAGGATCCGATCGAATACCTGCACAAGCACAAGAAGTCGCTGGTCAATCAGCGCGAGGTCGGGCTGGATACCCATGCCTTCCACAACGCGCTGAAGAACGCGATGCGCGAAGCGCCGGACGTGATCCTGATCGGCGAAATCCTCGACGCCACTACCATGGAAGCCGCGATCGCGTTCGCCGAAACCGGTCATCTGTGTCTGGCGACGCTGCACTCCAACAACGCCGACCAGACCATCGAGCGCATCCTCAATTTCTTCCCGGAAACCGCGCACAAGAACGTGCTCATGAATCTGGCGCTGAACCTCAAGGCCGTCGTCAGCCAGCGTCTTGTCGTCGGCACAGACGGCCGCCGCCTGCCCGCCGCCGAAGTGCTGATCAACACGCCGATGATCCGCGACCTCCTGCGCCGCGGCCAGGTGCACGAAATCAAGGCCGCGATGGAGGAAACGCTGGAAGAAGGCATGGAATCGTTCGACCAATGCCTGTTCCGGCTGTGCCGCGAAGGCAAGATCGGGATGGAGGAAGCGCTGCGCGCAGCCGACTCGCGCGATGGCCTTGCGCTGAAATTTCGGCTGTCCGAAGGCGCCACCGGCACCGAACACGACCCGTATGCGGTGGCGTTCGAAGGCGGAGACGGCAGCTCGTCGTTCTCGCACTGAATCGCGCGCCGCTCGCATTAAAACGCCCCGCTCGGTTGGGGCGTTTCTGTTTCAGGCCGGCGGTGCGTCCGCCTGCTGCTCGGGACGCGCGGCGTCGAAAGCCGGCAGCGCCAGGCATTCGGCCTCGATTCGCCGGATCGTCGGGTATGGCCCCAGGTCCACGGCAAAGCGCCGCGCGTTGTAGACCTGCGGGATCAGGCAGCAGTCCGCCATGGTCGGCAGATCGCCTTCACAAAAAGTACCGGTCGCCGGGTCGTCCACCAGCAGCGCCTCGAATGCGTCGAACCCCTCCCGTATCCAGTGCCGCATCCACTCGTCGCGCTCGGGCTGCGGCGCATGCCATTCGCTTTCGAGATACTGCATGACGCGCAGGTTGTTCAGCGGATGGATATCGCAGGCCACCATCATCGACAGCCCACGCACCCGTGCGCGTCCACGCGCGGTGGCGGGCAGCAGCGCCGGGCCGTTGGCCCACACTTCATCGATGTATTCCAGGATCGCCAGCGATTGCCGTATCAGACGCCCGCCGTGCTGCAGCACCGGGACGAGTTTCTGCGGATTGGCCTCGGCGAACGCAGGGAGATGCTGCTCGCCGCCGCTGCGGATCAGATGCACCGGCGTGGATGCGTAGGCAAGACCTTTGAGATTCAGACCGATCCGCACGCGGTACGCCGCGCTGGATCGCCAGTAGCCGAACAGCTGCAGGTCTTCAGTCATGGTTTTCTCCCAGCGCGTCGCGAACCGCCATCAGCGCGAAGCCGAGCAGGTTGAGTCCCTGCCAGCGCATCGGATCTTGCGCGCGGGAATCGCTGGCGGCAATACCAATTCCCCAGACAGCGTCGGCCGGGCTGGCCTCGACCAGCACCTGATCGCCGGTCGCAAGCAGAAAATCGCGCAGCTGCGGATGCTGCGAGAACTTGGCGAGATTGCCGGCGACCACGATGTCGAATCGATGGCGCAGCCATACAGCCTCGTCGAAGCCGCGCACGGTGCGGCCGGCCGCTTTGGCCGCGCCCGGATCGTTTTTCGAAAACACCTGCGCCAGCGCCGTGTCGTCACCGAAGAGCCGCGCTTTCTGCGCCATCATCCAATGCTCGGCGGTGGCGTAATGCAAGTTGCCGATCACGAATGCCGACGCATACCACTGACTGAAGCATGCCGCCGATGCCGCGCCGTCGGCGCGTGGACGATGGCCCCAGAAATACAGATACCGGAAGCATTCGCCTGCGGCGACCCGCGCAAGCAGCGCTTCCATATCCCTCACGCCAGCGGACGCTCGATCCGCTGTTCGATAGCACCGAAGACATCGACGCCGTCGCGGCTGCGCATCTCGATCCGCACCACATCGCCATAGCGCATGAAAGGCGTGATCGGCTTACCGGTTTCCAGCGTTTCGACCGTACGCTTCTCGGCGAAGCAGGAGGCGCCAAGCGAAGTGTCCTGATTGGCGACCGTACCCGAACCGACAATCGTGCCCGCCGACAGCGGCCGGGTCTTGGCGGCATGCGCAACGAGCTGGGCGAAGTCGAAGTGCATGTCGACCCCCGCCTCGGGCGCACCGAACCAGACCCCGTTGACATGGGTCAGCAGCGGCAGATGTACCTTGTTGCCCTGCCATGCATCGCCCAGCTCATCTGGCGTCACGAACACCGGCGACAGCGTCGAGCGCGGTTTGGACTGTACGAAGCCAAAGCCTTTGGCCAGCTCGTTCGGAATGAGGTTGCGCAGCGAGACATCGTTGACCAGCCCGATCAACTGGATATGGCCGGCGGCCTGCCCGGGCGTGACGGCCATCGGCACATCGTCGGTCACGATCACCACTTCGGCCTCCAGGTCGATGCCGTAATCTTCGCTGGGCACCCGCACCGGGTCGCGCGGGCCGTAGAAACCGGCACTGACCGCCTGGTACATCAGCGGGTCGACATAGAAGCTTTCCGGCACCTCGGCGCCTCGGGCGCGGCGCACGCGCTCGACGTGCGGCAGATAGGCGCTGCCGTCGACGAACTCATAGGCGCGCGGCAGAGGCGACGCCAGCAGCGTCATATCCAGATCGAAAGCAGCGTCAGCTTCGCCGTTATCCAGCGCTGCGGACAGCGCGTTCAAACGCGGCGCGGTGTTCGACCAATCCTCCAACGCGCGCTGCAGGGTCGGGGCGATGCCTTCGGCGCGCACGGCGCGGCGAAGATCTCGGGAGACCACGATGAGCGTGCCGTCGCGCCCGCCTTCTTTCAAACTGCCTAGCTTCATCGGAACCTCGCACGACTGTCGTCGACTGGTTTCGATTGTAACTGACTGTTTGGCGCACCCGGCTAGGCCTCGGCTTGAAAACCACCGCCGCGGAAGGTCAGCACCAACGTATCGCGATGCCCGGGTACGGCATCGTCACTCGCGGTTGCCGGCTGGATCGGCGTGGTCTCATGGATCATCCGGGTGTCGTCGAGCAGCAGCACGCTCCATGGCTCGGTCAGGGTGAAACGCTGGCCGTCCGGCCCGTCGGCTTCGAATACCCGGGTCTCTCCGCCGCGGATCGCATGCCGGTCGACGATGAACACCGCGACGAAATCGACGCCGTCGCGATGTGCGCCCTCGGGCGTCGGCCGGCCGATGCCATCGCGGGTATCGATCCGGAACTGGTGCGCTTCCACGTACCACGGATCACATGCGCGCTGCTCGCGAAAGCATGCGCCCAGTGCCTGCAGCAGCTGCGTCCACGCGGGCGCAGCGACGCTCTGCGGCGCCATCGGCGCGAACCAGCGCTGAAGGCCGCCGTGAAGGGCGTTGTAGTCCAGCGGCTGATAGTGGGCGCGGTGCGGCGCCTGCACGCAGCGGTCGCTGCCAACCACGAAACACGCATGCCGGCGCTGACGATAACGTCCGCCGTCGCGCAGATATTCGTCCGGCGGCAGATCATTCCAGCTTGATGCCAGCGCCTGCAGCGCATCGATTGACACGCCACCAAGCGTGGCGACATCGTCCGCCGCCAGTACCGCATAGCCGCGACGATGCAGCGTAGCGGCAACTGCATCGGGACGGATGAAAGGCGCGCGGAACGTAGTGACCATGCAGCAATCTCGATCGGAATCAAAAAAACGGGCAGGCATGCGCCTGTCGATAGTTTCAAGTGTAACTTTCCCGCCAATGGGCGTCATCGAAAAAACTGATCGGCGCAGACCACACTCTTCGTGACAGTCCTGTTACTTTATCGTCTCGACCGGGCTTGACGGGGACACGCTCGCAGTCTGCATACCCATGCCGCTTCCTCGTCGCGGCTCGCCTGCACATACCATCGCATAACGATGGGCGGGCATCACAGGGACAGCCATGGCAACCAAGATGCGGATCGACATCGACCGACTGCGCGAGTTCGAGGATTCTCCGAGCATGGAAGTGCTGACCACGGAGATCGAGAACGTGGTCAAGCCAATGGGCATCGATTTTTGGTTCTACGCGGTTGATCTGCCGTTGGTCAACGATCATCCGAACCAACTTCGCATGGGGACGTATCCCGAAGCGTGGGTGAAACACTATTTCGAGCAGGACTACATCAGCATCGATCCGATCATCAGCCATTGTCACGACCGCTCTACGCCGCTGGCATGGGACGAAGCGCAGTTCCACCATCGCAGAATCGTCGATCCGCATCTGCAGAAGATCCGTCATCTGTTCGGCGAAGCGCGCGAATACGGCCTGGGCAGCGGCGTCAGCGTGCCCCTGCACGGTCCTGGGGTGTCGTGGGGGCTGATGTCGTATGCATCCCGCAAGCTGCCCGCTGCCGATTATCAGGATATGCTGCCCGAGCTGCATCTGCTCGCGCATTTCGTGCATGAGGCCGCACGCCAGTTCGTGCGCTCCAAGACGCCCACACGTTTCCAGGCGCTGACCAAGCGCGAACGCGAATGCCTCTCGTGGGCCGCAGAAGGCAAAACCAGCTGGGAAATCGGACAGCTGCTCAACATCAGCGAACGGACCTCGATTTTCCATCTCCAGAACGCCACTCATAAACTCGGCGTCAGTGGCCGTCAGGCGGCGATCGCCCGTGCGGTGTCGCTCGGCCTGATCATCTCGCTGCGTAATTGAGTCATCGCGTCCCGGGATAGCCACGGGGTTTCGCGCAAGCCATGTGATTCGCCGGCACACTCCCCATACCCAATCAGTATTTGATTGGGTTCAGTAGTACTTTTTTGATAAATATTTGTCCTGAAACCGCGTTCTCAGTGATCGCCGAAGAAGAATCCGTGGCGGACTCAACATTGAAAACGGACCTCCATCAACCTGTAAGGTCGGTCAGCTGCAAGTGCTGACAGTGGTTACGCTCACTTGTGTCTCCTTCAACAAGATAGGGAGACACCATGGCATCGATCATCATCGGGCGCGCTGGCGAATTCGGACTGGGCGCACACCTGCTGGACAGCATGTACCGGCTGCGCTCGGATGTATTCCACCAGCGCCTGGGGTGGGACGTTCGGGTTGAAAACGGTCGCGAGCACGATTGGTTCGATCTGATCGGCCCGCATTATCTGGTCGCGCACGACGGCGAACAGAAAGCTCTGGGCTGCAGCCGACTGCTGCCGACGCTGGGACCGAACATGCTTCGGGATATTTTCCCGTTTCTGCTTGATGGGGCTCCGCCGCCATCGTCGCCCGCGACCTGGGAGGTCAGCCGATTCGCGGTCAGCAGCGAATGCGCTGGGGACGGTTTCGGTTTCGGCGACGTGCCGGCGACCATGCTTACCGAAATGTTCCGCTTTGCCGGCATGCAGGGCATCGCAGATCTGGTCGGCGTGACCAGCGCACCGATCGAACGCATGCTACGTCACATGGGATTGCGGGTCGAACGTCTGGGCAAGGCTCGCAGAATCGGCAAGGTGATGAGTCTGGCCTTTCGGATGCCGGTTCATGAAAATTTGCAGAGAGTTGGCCCGTCGCCTGCCGTTACCGTCGCACGCGCTGCATAAGGTGCTTAGGAAGCATGGGCCGATCATGCACACATGAGGCGCACTGCACAGCATCAGCCAGCAACGACCGGCTGCAACTAATACGCTACCTGCACGCCGCCGGCTCCTTCGCGTACGCCCCAATGGAGGCGTACGCGATCTTCATGACACGTTTACGAAAGCAGCTGCCGCGATTGTTTTGATTCAAGCCGCGACCATCGCCAGTTTTCTGGCCGGCATCGACTGTCCCGGAGCGTACTTTTCGCGCAACAGAGCGGCCGTACCATCCCACAGGGCGCGACGTGCCAGCAGCGCTTGCCTTGCCGCCTCGCGCGTGTCCTGCAGACCGTTGGCTCTGCGCGCCAGTTCGGCATCGATCATGCGGCTGGCTGCTGGACCGTGGGCGTCTCCATCCAGTTCGATGTGCCGCTGCAGGTAGTACACGAAGCCCGGTGCCTGCGAGACGCTCAGCCCCCAATGATCGAGCAGGCCCTGGAACATATCGGGAATCACGTTCTCGCGGCCGTAGAAGAAGCTCGCCATCGTTTCCAGCGTGCTGCCATTCAAGCAAGTTCCGATCGTATGCTGGACGAAATCGCGCACGAACTGCGGAACCTCGGCGGTCTCAAGCGCGTTGGCCAACGATGCACCGCCACGCAGTTCGCGCATAAAGCAATCGAACTGATCGGTCGACGCCCCAACATCACGCATTGCAGTCAGATACAGATCAAGATGACTGGCGGGGTTGCCCTCGGCGTCGACATCGCTTTCCTCTGCAAGCACGATATCGTTGATGAGCCGGGCTGCGACCGGGTCGCTTGGCGGCATCCAGGGCAATTCCACGCAGGTCAGGTCGCGCTGCAGGCGCTTGGCCAACGACATGAAATCCCAGACGGCGAACACATGCACCTGCATGAAACTCTGCAGCGCTTCGGTGTGCACGATCTCCTTGAACACCGGGTGCGTTTCAAGATCGCTCCGAAGACGGCGCATGGCCGCTGTCAGCACGACTTCATCCTCTTTCACTGCCGTCGCCGTTGCATCCACTTCCTTTTTCATAAATCCTCCTGGTTCCTTCGCTTGGTTTTGAGGGAAAGCGGGAACGTCTGAACCAAACCGTCCTTGGCCTGTCCAGACTCGCGGACCCTGCTTGCGCCTGACCCGGTCCCTTCGGCTCAACCGTCGAAACGGTTGCCCGAAAGCGATACATCCTTGTGTCGCCGAAACCTGGCGTCTGGCCTTGGAGAACAATGCTGAAAGTCTTCTCCGGACCTTACGTCGATATGTCCTTACATCGGAGTGTAGAGCGGGTAGAGACTGGACTCCTCGCGCTCGATACGCTGCGTGAGCAATCCGCCGACCGTCTGATAGTCCGCCATGAATTCCTGGCGGATCTGGGGGTCGAAAGTGCTGATCTGGTATTTTTTGACGAAGTCGACAACGCCGCGCGCGATCGCGTTCATCTCGCGCCGGAAACTGCGCACCAGCGCGGTACTCTCCGAATCGCCCTGCATCGCGCTTTCCACATAGTTGTAGAAACGCACGTTCTCGGCGATGAGATGCCCTTCAAGATGCACTTTGAACGCCATCAACATTTGCGGAACCTGCAGAAAATCACCCTGCTTGGCAAGTTCGCCGATCGCTCCGTAGAGCTTGACCAGATCGGCATGATCGCGCTTCAGTGCAGGCACCAGTCCTGCGTCGTACGCGATACCGAAGCCCGCACGGCGTTGTTCCACGGGTGGAACCCCTTGCGGCAATGCCTGCGATCTCGGCCCCTGCCCACCCCCCAACCACTTCCTGAAAAAATCGAACACAACATCCCCTGTTGATTGAACCGTCGGCAAGCGCCGACCACGCGACCATATCCGGAGCCGAGCAATCTGGTGTACCTGTAAGAAGTGACAGGTATGACTGATGTCCGCTTTTAACTGATTAGACGGTCTAGGAACGCACGCTTTTTCGAGACCGACGCGGATCCGCAACATCGATATCCGCGTCGATGTGCGGATGGCGGGCAAGAAAAAACCCGCCGTGCGGCGGGTTTTCCGTAGTGGCAGCCCCGGATGGATTCGAACCACCGAATGCCTGAGTCAGAGTCAGGTGCCTTACCGCTTGGCGACGGGGCTGTAGAACTGCAAGGTTGCGATTGTAACGCCAAGTCCGGAAAGACACCGGCTTGGCAACAACAGTCGGCCTTTGGCGACTTAACGCTTGGAGAACTGACTCGCGCGACGCGCCTTGTGCAGGCCGACCTTCTTACGCTCGACTTCGCGGGCGTCGCGAGTCATGAAACCGGCTTTGCGCAGCTCCGATTTCAGAGTCTCGTCGTATTCGACCAACGCGCGGGCGATGCCCAGGCGGATCGCACCGGCCTGACCGGTAGTACCGCCGCCGGTGGTGGTGGCGACGATGTCGAACTGCTCGTTGGTCTTGGTCAGCACCAGCGGCTGACGGACGATCATGCGTGCGGTCTCACGTCCGAAAAACT
>JANOXT010000461.1:0-4615 GCA_031418555.1 Lysobacterales bacterium
CGCTGCCGCGCCGTCGCGGCGTACTCGAACAGCACATCCGGCGTGCGGTGCGCGGACACCACGCGGACTTCGTGCGGCACGCCAAGCGCTTCGAGTCTGGCGACGGCGTGCTGCATCGTCTCCCAGTCGTTGCGCGACCCCATCACCACGCCGACCAAGGGCCGGATATCTGTGTCTGCCATGGCCTCACCCTTCGGCGTCACGCCTGCTGCAAAACGGTATTCTAGCGGCACTTCATCTCCGGCTTCATCGAATGGACCGCAAGTTGCTCGATCTTCTCGTCTGCCCCGCCAGCCGCCAGCCGCTGGCGATGCTGGACAAGCCCGGTCTGGAAGCGCTGAATCTCGCGATCGCCGCAGGCAGCGTCAAGCGCATAGACGACACACCGCAGACCGAAGCGATCCGCGAGGCGCTGATCACCCGCGACCGCAAAACGCTGTACCGCGTCGACGACGGCATTCCGGTGCTGTTGATCGAGGAAAGCATCGCGGTCGCGGCGGTGGACGGGCTGTGAGCCGGTTCGCATTGCCGCCAGACGACGTCATCGCAGCGAACGTCGCAGCGGCTTTGACCGAGGACATCGGCGGCGGCGACGTGACCGCTGCGCTGCTGCCCGATGGCCCCGATATCGCTTACCTGTTGTGCAAGGAAGATGCGGTCATTTGCGGGCGGCCCTGGTTCGATGCCTGCCATCGCGCGCTCGATCCGGATGTACGCATCGACTGGCGCATCGACGAGGGCGACCGCGTCGCGAAAAGCACGGTCATCGCCACGCTGGCCGGGCGCAGCCGCGCGTTGGTCAGCGCCGAACGCGCCTCGCTGAATTTTTTGCAGACGCTCAGCGGCACCGCCACCGTCACCGCAGGGTATGTCGATACCGTGCGCGGCACCGGCGCAAAGATTCTCGACACCCGCAAGACCATTCCCGGCCTGCGTTTGGCGCAGAAATACGCGGTGCGCGTCGGCGGTGGAACCAATCACCGCATCGGTCTGTACGACACGGTGATGCTGAAAGAAAACCACATCCGCGCAGCGGGCTCGCTGCCCGGCGCGATCCGCGCTGCGCGCGCGATGCATCCGTCGCTGCCTTTGATCGTCGAAGTGGAAACCCTTGCGCAGCTGCAAGACGCGCTGCACGAAGGCTGCACGCGGATTCTGATCGATGATTTCGACGCCGGAATGCGGCGCGAAGCGGTGCGGATCGCGAAATCCGCGCCGTTCGATGGGCGCATCCCGCTGGAAGTTTCCGGCAGCGTCGACATGACGACGCTGCGGGCCATCGCCGAGGATGGTGTCGACTGCATTTCCATCGGTGGGCTGACCAAACACGTCCGTGCGATCGATCTGTCGCTGAAGCTGGGGCCGCCGCCGGGGTGAAAATGCCTTGGAAAGCGGCTTGGAAAATAGTTCTTGAAAAACAGTTCTAAATATGGGGTGGGTGTATGTGCGAGAAATAGTCGGGTCGAGGGATCAACGCTGCCACAGCAGCGCCACCACGATGGTCACCGCGATCGCGCCCAGCAGTCCCAACACCCAGTGCGGAATTCCTGGTCGCGATGCTGCGGCGCTCTCCACCGTCTGCGCGCCCTCCGCGCCCAGCTCGAGCAATCGGAAGCGCAGGGTGTCGAAGCCGATCTCGTCTCCTGCCCGCGCGACCGCGCGCTGCACGCGCTTGCCGTTGTGGAAGCTGCCGTTGGTCGAACCGAGGTCTTCGATCACCACGCCTTCGTTGGTTGGAATCAGTTTGGCGTGCTTGCGCGAGAGGTTGGAATCATCCAGACGAAGCTGGCATTCCGACGCCCGGCCGACGAAGGTCGCGCCATTCAGCGGATGGGTGCGGCCCAGCATCCGTCCAGTCTGCGCGCGCAGGGCGTATTTCGGCAGCGCGGCGCGTACGGTGGTGGCGCCGATGTCGTCGGATTCGGGCATCGTCGGGCTGGGCGGGCGCGGCGCATCCAACGCCATGACCGATGCCTGCACGCTGCCGAACCCGATCTGGTCGCCCGCGCGCAGCGAAATCATGCCGTCGACCGGGCGCTGATTGACGGTCACCACCGCGCCGCGCGCGACTTTCAACATCACACCCTGCGGGGTGACCTGCAGCTCGCAGTGCTGCGGCAGGATCTGGGGATCGCGAAGTGCGATATCGGCATCGGGCGCCGAGCCGATGCGTCTGACGCCCTGTTGCAGCAGGGTGGGCGGAAATTCGCCGGCGGCGAATACGAGCTTCATGAGCGATCTGACTCCGGTAAAAGGGATTGCATCTGCAGCGCATGGGCCGCAGATTAGGGATATGCCGACTTTACTGATCCTGATGATTCTGGGTGCGATGGTGTTCGCATTCTGGAGCGCTTCGCGCGCCGCCGCCGAACAAGCGATCCTGCTCGGCGGCGATGCGTGCCGCAACGCGGGCGTACAGCTGATCGATTACACCGTGCACGCCACCGCACTGCGGCTGCGCCGCGGTGAAGACGGACGATTGGGTTTCGAACGCAGTTTCCGCTTCGAGTACTCCCAGGACGGCACCGACCGTCATATCGCACGGCTGGTACTGCGCGGCGAACGCCTGGTGTCTTTCAGCGGCCCGGTGGAGGCGGCGAGCCGGATCTCGCTTGTAAGAAGCACGCTGGACTGAAGCATGCTGAGCTTGAGCATGCCGGCCTTGAGCATGCTGGAATTGAGCATGCCGCATTGAATCGAACGGGATGAGTATGGTCATCGAACTGCCCCCTGCAGTTTGAGATTTACCGCCTGCGCGACGGATCGCACGATCAATCTGCGATCGATCCTGTCGATCGCTACTTCACCACGCGCAGATGGTTGCCGCGCTTGGGCGCCGGCGTGTGATCGTCGCCGCCATCGTCATCGTCGCCACCGGGTGGGTTGTCGACAAGCGCTGATGGATCCGCTGTGCCGCTGCCGATCTCGTCAGGCAGCGCCATGCCTTGGCCGGTCTCGCGCGCATAAATCGCAAGCACTGCCGAGACCGGCACCCATACCGTATGGCTGACGCCACCGAAGCGGGCGGTAAATACGATCGCTTCATTGCCCATGTCCAGCCCTGAGACTGCACGCGCGGCCACGTTGAGCACCACTTTGCCGTCGTTCACCGCGAACGCAGGCACCTGCACACTTGGGCGGGTCGCATCGACCAGCAGATGCGGGGTCATGTCGTTGTCGGCGATCCACGCATAGAGCGCCCGCAGCAGATACGGGCGGTGACTGGTCATGCGGGGCGTAGGGCCGTCGCTCATGCGGGCAGTGTACTCCCACGTTTTCCAGTCAAGCGGACGTGATCCGCGCGGCGGTCGCCCGGACACGCCGGCGCACCGGACAACTTCACCGGAGCGGTCATCAAGCCGGCAGCTCGCGCAGATTCTTTTCCTGGTGGGTCAGGCTGCGCATGAAACCGGGGTTGCGAAAGATTCGGTTGCCGTAATCCTCGATCACCTTGCCATCCATCGGCAGCGGCACGCCCATCGCCGGCAGGCGCCAGATGATCGGCGCCATCGCGCAGTCTGCAAGACTCATATCGTTGTTGAGAAAGAATTTGCTGGCCTTGAACAGCGGCACCGCGGCAGTCAGGAGTTCTTTCAACCGCTTGCGGCCGGCTTCGGCCTGCTGCCGATTGCCGAACTGCACCGCCTGCACCTGCGGCACCCAGTCGTGTTCGATGCGGAGCATCGCCAGGCGCAGGCGCGCGCGCGACAGCGGATCGATCGGCATCAGCGGCGGATGCGGATAACGCTCATCCAGATATTCGCTGACCACCGATGCGGCGTAGAGCACCAGTTCGCGTTCGACCAGCGTCGGCACCGAATGGTAGGGATTCAGATCGATCAGATCCTCCGGCGGGTTCTGGGGATCCACTGGAACCAGATCGTAAGTCACGCCTTTGGCGGCCAACACCAGACGGACGCGATGGCAAAGCACATCGTCGACGGAAGAAAACAAGGTCAGGGCATTTCGCATACGCAGACTCGCCATCCATCCTCAAGAATAAAAGCGACCGGACAAGCCGGCCGCCCCTACAGGTGATCGTCGCGCCGATGCGCGCCGCGCTATCAGTGCACGTCGCGCCAGTATTCCTGCTTGAGCAACCATGCCATCAGCGTGAAGAACACCAGAAACAGCATGACCCAGACGCCAGTCTGCTGTCGCTTCATCGCGCCCGGCTCGCCGACGTATTCCAGAAACGCGCTGATATCGCGCGCGGTACGGTCGAAGGCTTCCGCGCTCTGCGTGCCGGCCTGCACCATGACAAGCTCATTAATGCAGCTGTCTTCGGATTCCGATGTGCCCTGCGGGCAGGGAAGGATCGGGTTGCCTTTGTCATCCTGTTTGCCTGTCGGTTCTTTCTTGGCGAATACAGGACGCAGGCTACCCTGCATTTCCCACAGCGGGTTGGGCATGGCGGCATTCGGATAAAGCCTGTTGTTCCAGCCCAGCGGACGCGCCTCATCGGGATAGAACGACTTCAGATAGGTGAAAATCCAGTCGCTACCGCGTACGCGCGCGATGACGCTCAGATCCGGCGGGGCCTTGCCGAACCACTTTTCCGCACCGGCGGCCGGCATGGCGTTGATCACGTGCTCGCCGAATTTCGCGCCGGTGA
>JANOXT010000462.1:0-1786 GCA_031418555.1 Lysobacterales bacterium
TTGGAAACCATCGGCGATGCGCGTCCGGAAATTCGCTCTGCACTGGATCGTGCCGGCCGTTTTCTCGGTTTGGCCGCGTTGGTGTCGGTCGTGCTGGCGGCGGTGGCCGTGGCGATGGCCGCGCGTCGTCACAGTGAGCGGCATCTATCCGGCGCGGCGGTGATGCGCTGCCTGGGCGCCAGTCAGCGCACGCTCGCGGCGATCCACATCGGCGAGCTGTTGATTCTCGGCGTGGTGGCCAGCGCGATTGGCGTGGTCATCGCATTCGCGCTGCAGTGGGTGATCGGCGCGTGGTTGGCGAACAAGCTGCAGGTGGCGATTCCACCGGCAAGTGTGGGGCCTGCGCTGCAGGGTTTCGCGGTTGGCATCGTGGTGCTGATGTCCTTCGGCGCGCCGCCGGTGTTGGCATTGCGCCGTGTGCCGGCGCTGCGCGTGCTGCGCCGCGATCTGGACGCGACCGAACCCAGCGCATGGCTGGTTGCGCTGGCCGGTTTCAGCGGACTCGGTGCGCTGCTGTGGTGGCAGGCGGGCTCGGCCAAACTGGGCGGGATCATGCTGCTCGGCATCGTCGCCACCTTGGCGGCGCTGGCGCTGATCGCGTACCTGCTCATTCTATTGGTGCGGCGTGTGCGCTCGCGTCTGCGCGGCAGTCTGCGCTACGGCCTGGCCAACGTCAGCCGTCGCGCCGCGACCAGCATCGCACAGGTGTCGGCGCTGGGGCTGGGGCTGATGGCGCTGCTGCTGTTGACGTTCGTGCGCACCGATCTGCTCGACCGCTGGCGCCTCTCGCTGTCGGCCGATGCGCCGAATCGTTTCATCATCAACGTGCAGCCGGACCAGATCGACGGCGTGCGCGCGTTCATCGCTGAGCAGGGCGTGGCCGCGCCCAAACTCTATCCGATGATTCGCGGGCGCCTGCTGGAGCGCAACGGCAAGCCGACCAGCGGCGACGATTACGGCAATGAAGGCGACCGTTCGCGGAATCTGGCCGAACGCGAGTTCAACCTGTCTTCGGCGGACAGCGTGGGCGACGACAACAAGATCGTTGCCGGCAAGCTGTGGCCGAAGACCGGCGCGAAGGCCCCTGAGTTGTCGGTAGAGCAGCGGTTCGCGGAATCGCTGAACTGGAAGCTCGGCGACCGCGTCGCGTTCGACATCGCCGGGCAGCGCTTCGAAGCCAAAGTCACCAGCCTGCGCACCGTGGAATGGGAAAGCTTCAAGCCGAATTTCTTCGTGATCGCATCGCCTGGCGCATTGGACGACTATCCCGCCAGCTACATCACCGCGGTGAAAGTGTCGCCGGAGCAGAACCGCTTCACTGCGGGTCTGGTCCAACAGTTCCCGAATCTTTCGGTGATCGACGTCGACGCCATCATCACGCAGGTCAAGAGCATCGGCGACCAGGTCGCGATGGTGGTGCAGGTGGTGTTCTGGTTCTCGCTGGCGGCCGGCGTGCTGGTGCTGCTGGCGGCAGTCAGCGCGAGCCAGGACGAGCGCCTGCGCGAGGGCGGCGTGATGCGCGCGCTCGGCGGCAGCCGCAGACAGCTGCGCTTGGCGCAGGCCTCGGAGTTCGCGGTGATCGGTCTGTTGTCTGGTGTGGTCGCCGCGATTGCAGCATCGATTCTGGCCGGCGTGGTCGCCACTCAGGTGTTCGATCTGCCGTGGGAAATCAATTGGGGCATGGCCGCTGTGGGTGCCGGCCTCGGCATGCTCGCAGCGCTGGCGGCGGGCCTGTTCGCGACCCGCCGCGTGCTGGATGCGCCGCCTTCGCTGGTGCTGCGTGAGC
>JANOXT010000463.1:0-3967 GCA_031418555.1 Lysobacterales bacterium
GATGAAATCGGTCTGCCGTACCAGAAACGCCGGCGTCTGCAGCACATCGACCACGCTCGCCACTTCGTCCATCGGCGTGTATTCGTGCACATCGGTCAACACCGGCACGCCGATCTGACGCTTCACTTCGGCCAACACGCGCAGCCCTTCTTCCATGCCGGGGCCGCGGAAGCTGGTGCCCGAGGTGCGGTTCGCTTTGTCGAAGCTCGACTTGAAGATGAAAGGAATGCCGAGCGCGGAGGTGATTTCCTTGAGCTGGCCGGCGACATCGAGCTGCAGCTGCTCGGATTCGATCACGCACGGACCTGCGATCAGAAAAAAAGGATGGTCGAGACCAACGTCGAAGCCGCAGAGTTTCATGGAAGGACCTCTGTGGGAGCGGCGGTTTTTAACAGCCGAATGGCTGGTAAAGCCGCGATTGCATTTGAAATGGCCATGACGTGTATCGCGGCTCCCGCCGCTCCCACAGAATCCGAAGCCCCCACAAAAAACATGTTCACGCGCTCGCCTCCTTCAACAGCTTGCCGCCGGCCTTCATTTCGCGCGCGGCGCGGATGAAGCCGATGAACAGCGGGTGGCCGTGACGCGGCGTGGACAGGAATTCGGGATGCGCCTGGCAGGCAAGAAACCACGGATGCTGCGCCTGGGGCAGTTCGATCATTTCGACCAGCAGATCGTCCATCGACTTCGCGGAAATCACCAGACCGGCATCTTCAAGCTGGGTGCGATAGCGGTTATTGAATTCGTAGCGGTGGCGATGACGCTCACCCACCACATCCTTGCCGTACATGCGGTGCGCCAGCGTTCCCGGTTTCACCCGCTGTTCCTGCAGACCAAGACGCATGGTGCCGCCGAGGTCGCTCTTGTCGCTGCGACGCTCCACTTCGCCGGTCGCGGTGCGCCATTCGGTGATCAGTCCGATCACGGGATGCGTACTTTGACGGTCGTTCTCGGTGCTGTTGGCGTCGGTCAGACCCAGACGGTTGCGAGCGTAATCCACCACCGCCGCCTGCATGCCGTAGCAGATGCCGAAATAGGGAATCTTTCGCTCGCGCGCATATTGCGCGGTCAGCACTTTGCCCTCGAAGCCACGGTCGCCGAAGCCACCCGGGACCAGAATACCGTCGACATCACCGATCACCGCAGCCGCGCCGTCGCGTTCGATATCCTCGGATTCCAGCCATTTCAGCGTGACCCGGCTGCGCTGGCGGATGCCGCCGTGCTTCAGCGCTTCGGCCACGGATTTGTAGGCGTCTTTGTGATCGACATATTTGCCGACCACTGCAATCGTCACCTCGTCGATCGGATGCTCGGAAGCATCGACGACCGCCTCCCATTCCGACAGATCGGCGGTCGGCGCAGCCTTGCCCTGCAAATGCAGATGCTCGACCACGATCTGATCGAGCTGCTGCTGGTGCAGCCACATCGGAATCTTGTAGATGTTGTCCAGATCGACCGCAGAGATCACCGCTTTCTCGGAAACATTGGTGAACAGCGCGATTTTGCGGCGCTCGCCGTCCGGCAGCGGCTGTTCGCTGCGGCACAGCAGCACGTCCGGCTGGATGCCGATCGAACGCAGCTCTTTCACCGAGTGCTGCGTGGGCTTGGTCTTCAGCTCGCCGGCTGCGGCGATGTAGGGCACCAGGGTGAGGTGCATGAACATGGCGTGGTCTGCGCCGCGCTCGGTGCGGATCTGACGGATGGCTTCGAGGAACGGCAGCGATTCGATGTCGCCGACGGTGCCGCCGATCTCCACCAGCGCCACGTCGAAACCCTCGGTGGCGGCGTCGATGCAGCGCTTGATCTCGTCGGTGATGTGCGGAATGACCTGCACCGTGGCGCCAAGATAATCACCGCGGCGCTCCTGGCGGATCACCGCTTCGTAGATTTTGCCGGTAGTGATGGAATTCTTGCCGGACAGACGGGTGTTGACGTAGCGCTCGTAGTGGCCCAGATCGAGGTCGGTCTCGGCGCCGTCATCGGTGACATACACCTCACCGTGCTGGAACGGGCTCATAGTGCCGGGATCGACGTTGATGTACGGGTCGAGCTTCATCATCGTCACCCGCAGCCCGCGGGCTTCGAGGATGGCGGCAAGCGAGGCTGCGGCAATCCCTTTGCCGAGTGAGGACACCACGCCGCCGGTAACGAAGACGAGGGGTGTGGCGGATCGGGGGGAGGTCATGGCGTCAGCGGGTCGCTGGAAAGCCGTAGTCTACCGGGATGCGATCAGCGAGGCGACAGAATGATGACAAGCCGCTGATCTCGCGGACAAAAAAACGCCCCGGACCGACCGGGGCGTTGTGGCCGCGCCGAAATACGCAGCTTCAGATGTCTTCTTCTTCCTCAAGCTCGCGCCCGGCACCTTGATCGTCTTTCGATTTGTCGGGCTTCGGTTTGCGGGCTTCGGCCTTGCGCGCGGCGGCATCGGCCTCGGCCTGACGACGCTTCTCGGCTTCGGCCTTCGCTTTGGCGACATCTTCGGAGGATTGCTGAGCGGTATCCGTCTGCGACTGGGCGGCGGCCGGGCCAGCGAACGCCAGCCAGGCAACTGCCAGCGCCAGCGGCGGCAGGGCGATTGCGAAATAGCGTGAGATCTTCATGGCTTGGACTCTGCCCGCATCCGCGCCGGACATCGGCGGGTTCGCTGCGAACCCGCGCACCATAGCGCCGACCGGCCTGCTGGGCCGTGAACACACCGGCAATACCAGCCTGCGCAACGCCGTGGACTGAACGGCTTGACCCCCGACTGCGGTCCCGCCAAGCTCGCCGGCCTCGGGCTTCCTGCTTCCCACCCTTTTCAAACGGTTCCGTCATCGCAATGAGCACCCGCTACAACGCAGCAGATATCGAAGTCCTGTCAGGTCTTGACCCGGTCAAACGCCGGCCGGGCATGTACACCGACACCACGCGTCCGAATCATCTTGCGCAGGAAGTGATCGACAACGCGGTCGACGAGGCCCTCGCCGGCCACGCCCGCAGCATCGAGGTGGTGATGCACACCGACGGCAGCTGCGAAGTGTCCGACGACGGCCGCGGCATGCCGGTGGACATGCATCCGGAGGAAAAAATCCCCGGCGTCGAGCTGATCCTCACCCGGCTGCACGCCGGCGGTAAGTTCAGCAACAAGAACTACACCTTCAGCGGCGGCCTGCACGGCGTCGGCGTCAGCGTGGTCAACGCGCTGTCGAAGCAGGTCGAACTGTTCATCAAGCGCGACGGCAACGAATACCGGATGGAATTCCGCAACGGCGACCGCGCATCCGACCTCGACATCGTCGGCAGCGTCGGCAAGAAAAACACCGGCACGCGTTTGAGATTCTGGCCGGATCCGAAATATTTCGATACCGCCAAGTTCAATCTGCGCCATCTGCGCCACGTGCTTCGCGCTAAAGCGGTGCTCTGCCCTGGTTTGACGGTGAGCCTGCTGGATGTAGCCACAGGCGAAAAAGACCAGTGGTTCTATGAGGACGGCCTGCGTGATTATCTGAAGAGCGCGCTTTCAATAGACGCGTCCGGCGCGAGCGAAGCGCTGCCGCAGGAGCTGTTCGTCGGCCAGCTGAAGAAAGATTCCGAGATCGTCGACTGGGCCGCAGCGTGGATTCCAGAAGGCGATCTGGTCCAGGAAAGCTACGTCAACCTGATTCCCACCGCGCAGCACGGCACCCACGTCAACGGTCTGCGTACGGGCTTCACAGACGCGCTGCGCGAGTTCTGCGATTTCCGCAATCTGCTGCCGCGCGGCGTGAAGCTGGCGCCGGAAGACGTGTGGGACCGCGTCGCCTTCGTGCTGAGCGTGAAGATGACCGACCCGCAGTTCAGCGGCCAGACCAAAGAACGACTGTCGTCGCGACAGGCGGCCGGGTTTGTCGAAGGTGCGGCGCATGATGCCTTTTCGCTGTGGCTGAACACACACACCGAACTGGGCGAAAAAATCGCACAGCTCGCCATCGATCGCGCCGCCGCG
>JANOXT010000464.1:0-2922 GCA_031418555.1 Lysobacterales bacterium
GGCAAGTTCGCGTTCCAGTGGGACAATACGTACAACGTCGGGATCGACCCCGATAAAACTTTGTTCGGCACAGTCGGTGAATACAACGGTTCGCCGAACTGGCGCCTGCGTTCAAACATCAATACCACGTGGCAGAAGGGCGACTGGGATGCCAGTTGGGCTGTACGTTACTATTCCGGTTTGGATGATCCGTGTTCCGGACAGAATTACTTCGAATACGGCATCACGCCAACCGAAATCTGTAATGACGTCAAAGACGCGAACGGCAATGTCCTGAAGGGCGAAAACCACATGGGGGCGACGTTCTATCACGACGTTCAAGTGGGCTGGAAAGCGCCTTGGAACGCCAAGATTGTGGTGGGCGCGCGTAACGTGTTCGGCAAAGATCCGCCGACTACCAACAGCTCGTTCGCAGCCGGTTTCGACGGTTCCTACGATCTGCCGGAAGGTGGTTTCTTCTACATGTCCTACAACCAGAAGTTCTGATCGCTTCCGGCTGAGTGTTCAACAGAACGGCTCCCGAAAGGGGGCCGTTTTTTATGGCGTATTTAATGGTCGTTTTTGTCTGCTGCAACCTGAGCAGTCGACGCATGCCGCGAAGGCATGTCCATCACGATGAGGAGCTTACGCGCCCCGGTTGAACCAGGCGTTGAACGCGACCGTCGTGCGTTGCCCCACGCCCCGGAAGGGTGTTACGTAGTGCCCTAGCCAAGAGGGAAAGAGCACCAACTGTCCCGGCTTGAGCGTCAACACAAAGTTGCCGTGGCTGAAAGGCCAGCGCAGCTGCGCATTGGTAGGATCCAGAAAGATGCTGGTCGCCAGCTGCGGATGCGGAAACACCAGACAGCCGTTGTTCGAATATCCGGGATCGGGCTGGCCGTCGGAGACGCAGTAAACCCCGGACCAGCTCGCCATCGGGTGGTTGTGATACCCGAAATAGCCGCCGTCCCGGGTGACATGGAACCAGGTTTGACTGGCGATCTGCAGGCCCTGGGTGCCTTCGGCCAGCTTCGGGTTGATATTGCGCAGGAATTCTCCCAGCGACGACCACACCCAGCCCCGCAATTGCTGCACACAGGGTTCATCGCGCGCGAAAAATTCGAACTCGCTTTCGAACAGCCCATCAGGCTGATGCACGACCGGGTCGGGATTGCGATAGCCGGCGCCCTGTCCCTCAAGCGCAAGAATCAAACGCATCAGCGCGGCGTTCAGCGCATCGGGCTCGGGATAAAACACCTCCGCCATCGGCACGGCGAACGCGGGAAACACATTGAGAGTCATGGTGTTTGTCTTCTCGAACTGCGGGAAAAGATACTCCACTCGACGAGTCTAGCGCTCAGTACCAGGTCCGATAGGCCATCGAGCGCCACCAGCGCATTGCGGCGGAATCTCCAGCGAACGCGGGTCAGACCAGCCCGTGGAACGCCAGGCGATCCATCATCGGCCCCAGGTGACGCTCGTAGGCGCGCCACAAACCGCCCCGGTTGGTCACGATGCCCTGCCGCACCTGGTTGGAGCTGGCGGTGGCAACCATTCCGGAGCTGCGCTCGACCTGCAGCATGTCCGGGCGGAAATCGAAACCGCAGTGCGCCGCGATTCTCCGCGCTTGAACCTCCGGTTCGCTGACCATCGCGTCGTAATCGATATCGAATACCCGGCCCGGCAGGGCGTCGCGCCAGTGGTTCATCAGATCCTGGTAAGCCTTGCAGTAATCGGCCATCTCGATCTGATCGTAGGAATACGCGGCTTCGTAGGTAAACAGCGTCCTGAGATTGGAAAAGCAGGTGTCGGCCGGGTCGCGGCGCATATGCAACAGCCGCGCCTGCGGCAGCGCTTTGGCGATAGGACCAAGCAGGATGAAATTCGGATTCTGTTTTTCGCTGATGAAGGCACGGCCGCGACTGCGGATGCGGATGGTATCCAGAAAGCCGCGCCCGATCGCGGCATAGTCGAAACCGGAAGCGCGATCGACGATGGTCTGGTCGACGATGCCCCGACAGAAATGGTCTGCGGCGTATCGCAGCTGCGCCGAGAAGGTATAAGTCTCGCCGGCATCGGCGACATCGGGATGGCCGGACAGGATGCGTTCGAGCAGGGTGGTGCCGCTGCGGTGCAGGCCGACGATGAAGATCGGGGTCAGCGCGTCATCGATAGGCGCCCCACGCGTGAAGTTTGCGTCGAAAGTCGCACGCAGACTGTCGAACATCGCCATGTTCTGGACAGCGTCGTATGGCTGCTCGATGCGGCGGGCGCGACAGGCGCGCATCAGCGCGTCCCAGGCGCCGTCGTAGTCGCCGAGTTCATGCAGTTCGTTGTGCAATGCGTAGCCGAAGTTGCCTTCGTCCCTGACGGATAAACTTGGACTGGTCAGGAATTTACGCAACGTGTCGACATGATTGCGCTCGGGGGTGACCTTGGCCAGTCTCGACAGAATGGCGTATGCGGACGAATAATCGGGCTTGATCGCAATGGCGCGCTCGAACGCAGCAGCGGCCAGCTCCGAGCGGCCGGCGAACATGAGCGTCAGCGCATGCATGTTGTGCGCCTCGACTAGATCGGGACGCAGTTTCAATGCGTGTTCGATCCATCCCAAGGTTTGATCGAGAGTGCCGGCACCGGTGATGAATGTCACAAGATCGACCAGCTTTTCGGGCGGTAGCTTTCCAGCCAGACCCGTGCGCTCGATATAGGCCTGCAGTTCCGAAGGCGCTTCGAAGCGGCGCAGCCGTCGCGCGACCGCGAGACCGGCCATGGGCGGCACATCGTCGACTTGCGCAGCCGCGAGCACCGCGTCGAAAGATGCGCGATACGCGTCGAGTTTTTCCCGTGCAGTGGACAACTCCAGCCATGCGGGCAGGAAACTGCGGTCGTGCTCGACGATGGCCTCGTAGGACGCCACGGCCTGACGCCACTGCTGCTGTT
>JANOXT010000465.1:0-11019 GCA_031418555.1 Lysobacterales bacterium
GTCGGGCGGGCTGTGTGCACTGATGCTGCAGACCCTGCATCCGCGTGCGCTGGCGGGCGTGTGGGATCACTCGAATTTCCGCGAGGATCTGGTCGGACGGCTGCGTCGCACCACCGATTTCGTCGCCGGCACCACATATGCGGGCCACGACGAGGCCGCACGCTTGATCGCGCGGGTGCGGGCGATTCACGCGCGCGTGCAGGGCAAGACAGCGGACGGCATGCCCTATCGCGCCGACGACCCCACGCTGTTGACGTGGGTGCACGTGACCGAGAGCTACGGGTTTCTGCAGGGCTATCGTCGCTATTGCCGCGCGGTGCCGACGGCGCTGGCCGACGCCTATTACGCGGAAGGCGCCTGCGTGGCCGAAGCATTGGGCGCGGCCGATGTGCCCGTCTGCGAGGCCGATGTCGACGCTTATTTCGCATCCGTGCACGACACGCTGCGCTACGACGAACGGTCGCGCGAAGTGTTGGCGGTGCTGTCGCGCATGCGTCTGCCGGTGCCGATGGCGGGGCTGTCGCGCGATCTGTTTCTCGGCGCGGGCGCCGCATTGCTTCCCGATTGGGCGGAACGCTTGTTGCAGCGCACGCCGCTGCAGCGAATACAAACGCGGGTTGCTGCGGGCTCGTTGGTGAAGCTCGCCCCGCTGTTCCGCGCGGCGCTGCCGGACGGCATTGCGCCGCGCGCCTGCGCCCGGGTTGGCGTCGATGCTTCATTGCTGGCGCGGTGGCCTGCGCGAAGGGATAACATGTGACCCGCAGTGAGCAGTCCGGAAAACATCATTCACCATTTACCATCAAGACGGCGCATGGCGCTTCGCTTTTGCGCCCTACCGGAATGACGTTTTTTTTGGCGACCATCGCCGCACGCGAGGCTACACCCGCACCATGACCGACACCGACGATCTCAACGTACTGGGCGAACCGCTGGCGTGCTGCGGCACCGCGCCGATGACCGGGTTCTATCGCGATGGCTATTGCCGTACCGGACGCAACGATCTGGGCAGCCATGTGGTGGCGGCGATCGTGACCCGGGAGTTTCTCGACTTCACCCGCGCGCGGGGCAACGATCTGGAGACGCCGCATCCGGCGTACGGGTTTCCGGGTTTGAACCCGGGCGACCGCTGGTGCCTGTGCGCACTGCGCTGGAAAGAAGCGGAGGCCGCCGGGGTAGCGCCGCCGGTGCGACTTGATGCGACGCATGTACGCACGCTCGACTTCATTCCGCTGGAAACACTGACGCGATACGCGCAGCCATGAGCGCAGCTTCTCCCGGCGATCCGCTGCCCACCATTTTCGCGGATCGCGATGCATTGATCGCGCATGTGCGTACGCTGTGCCCGTGGGCCGAAGGTGAGGCCAGCCCGATCGTCGGCGGCGCGATGGCCGCGCAGCAGCGGCTGCACGGGATCGATCCGCTGCGCTATGCCGCCACGCGTAATTTCGGCGACGGCAAAGTCAGCCGGCTGTCGCCGTATCTGCGCCACGGGCTGCTCAGCCTGAATGCGGCGCGCAACGCGGCGCTTGACCATGGCGAAGAACCTTCTCGCGTCCTCAAGTTCATCCAGGAACTGGCGTGGCGCGATTTCTGGCAGCGCGTGTATGCGTCGCACCCCGAATGGATCTGGCAGGATATTGAACCGTACAAGACCGGATTCGTCGCGGATGATTACAGCGACGCGCTACCGCAGGACATCGCGGAGGGCCGCACCGGTGTCGCCTGCATCGATGCGTTCATCGCCGAACTGATCTCCACCGGCTATCTGCACAATCACGCGCGGATGTACGTGGCGTCGTACACGGTGCATGCGCGGCGCGTGCAGTGGCAGGCGGGCGCGCGCTGGTTTCTGCATCATCTGCTGGACGGCGACCCGGCCAGCAACAATCTGTCGTGGCAGTGGGTGGCCAGCACGTTCAGCCAAAAGCCCTACACGTTCAATCTGGACAACGTGGCGAAGTATTTCGGTGGGCAAGTGGATACGTCGCCCACTGCGAACGCAGCGCTGGATGCGAGCTACGAAACGCTTGCGCGTCGCTGGTTTCCCAATCTGGGGACAACACGATGAACGGCGCGGTGGTCTGGCTGCATGAGGACGCGCTGCGGCGCAGCCATCCCTGCGTGTTGGCGGCGGGCGACAGCGCAACGTGTCTGCACCTCTGGGACGACGCTTATCTGCAGTCCGCCGACTACAGTCTGAAGCGGCTGGTATTTCTGTACGAGACCGTTGCCGAAGCCGGCATCGAGGTGCTGCGGGGCGACACGTTTCTCACGCTGCTGCGTCACCCGGCATCGCAGGTATGGATACCGCGCAGCCCAAATCCGTTCATCCGCACGGTGGCCCAGCGGTTGCAAGCGCACAAACAGGTAACGGTGGTGGACGACGAGCCGTTCGTGCATATGCAAGCTGAGCCTGCGCCCGCGCGATTCTTCGCCTATTGGCGGAAGGCCGAAAAAAGCGCATGCCTGCGCGATGGTGGATAGACCGCGGTGGATAGTCCGCACGCGGTGGGTCTATCGGCAGGTTGCTACACAGCGCAACCTGTTCATATCTGCTGCGCGCGCATGTTGCGTGATGATCGGTAATGCAGGCCCCTGATCCAAAATCTACACAATCCAACCGGTTTTTTGTCAGTATTACCGGGCGCAATTCTGCATGCGCGCGGCCGAGTGTCCACAGATGCGGGGATTTTTTCGGCGATAGGCCATTGGCCCAACCTGAGTGGCTGGGCCAATGCGCTCACCATCAACCCGCTCTAAAAGCGTCCAATGTACTCTATGCCAAGAGTGAAACAAGGAGACTCACGCACTTGAGCGGGCATTGATATCAAGCCATCAAGGACATGCGACGGTTTTGTCTCGATATGCGTAACCGTTGCTGATACCCCAAGCAGAAGAAAGTTCTCCGCATGACGTGTATTGGCCGACTACTGTGCCGGTAGGCTTGTCGTAATAGGTGCGCAAGGTGCCAAATGGCGGTGGATTCAGCACGTATGCCGGAATTGCAAAAGCCGCTGCCGAATAGAGTGCAATACAGCAAGCGAACAGGCCAATCCGCAAGAAACGCTTCATAAACGACTCCATGTCTGTACGCGGCCACATCAGCCGCGAGTCAAACTTAGCATGGCATGCGGTACCAAGGCGTGTGGCCGCCTGAAACTGTATATGCGCGACCTGCTTTCAATTTCTGTCATTTACTCGGCGATGGGCCAAAGACGCACCCTGCTGGATGATGATAGTTGCGGGATCGGGTCACGTTGGATGCGATCTCACCGCGGGTTCTGCAGAAACACTACGTAGCCGCGGAAATATGGATGACGCTGCAGTGCGGGCGGCGGCGTCCATTCGCCGCCCTGCAGCAGACCGATGCGGAACGGCAGCCGCAGCCGGTCCAGACGCGTGAGGTAAGTTTGATATCCGGGGATCACATGCCGCCCCTGATAGATCTGCAGCACCACTTCGTCGACGACGCCCGCGAGCGCATCCAGGCCTTCGGGATCGCCGTTGGCGCTCCAGTCGAGCAGGCCGGTGATGCCGAGTTTGTATTCCGCAGGCACCCGGCCGCGCAGGTCTTTGAGAAAGACCGCGTATTCGTCGAGATGGCGCGTGCGCGCATCGAAGTCGATCTGCACGCCGACCACGCGGTTGCCGGCGGTGCGCCATCGCCGCAGCTGCGACAACAGCTGCGCGTACACTTCCGGCGTCCAGCGCAAAGTCTCCACGCGGTAGACGATCCAGACATCGGCATGACGGATTTCAGGGGTCGCGCTGAGCTGCGACACCATGCGCACGTTGGGGTGGGCTTGGATCTGTGCCTGCAACAGATACACCGCCTTCGCACGATCAAGCACCGGCTGCGGCTTCACCCCGGCCCACAGCCAGAATGCGTCGTAGCGGGCGGCATCTACGGTTTCGGCCGCTGCGGCCTGCGTCGACACAAGCCCGGCCAGGCAGAACGCGATCGACAGTGCCGCGACCGCGCGCATGATTACCAGTAGTACTCGAGTTTTTTCGCCCATGGGCTTGCTGGATACTTCGACTTGAGCTGGTTGAACCACCCCTTTCGCGTCGCATCGGGCACGTCTTCGCCGCCGCAATCGTTGGCGCGCGAGGGCGCATAGCAGTTCACGGCGCGGAACAGCGCATACGCCTTGTCTTCGGCCGGCACGCCAGCGTCGGCGATGATGCGCTGGTAAGTCGATTGGCGCGAATAGGCTTTTCCGGCGAACAGGCTGGTACTGCCGCCGAGTTCGTCGGCAGGGGGCTGGGTATCGAGTTCGAAATGATCGTAGCCGTTGAGCCTCACGAATTCGGCCAGGCACAGCGCGGGCCGGCTGGCCTGCGGCGATTTGGCGAGCGCTGCGGCGATATCGCCAAGTTTCGGACAGCCATATCCGGATTGAGTACCCGCCCATCGGAAGTCGTCGAATGCAGGCGTATCGCCCAGTTTGGAGTAACCCTCCGACTCCGCAGCCGTGCTTGCCGGCAGCAGTGTCGCATCGGCGATGAAGGCCGCGTACTGGCCGCGGGTCAGCTGCTTGTAGAGCAGCGTGAACAGCGCGATGTCGCGCTCGTGCGCATCGGCTTTGACATCCTTCGCACGTTTGCGCAGCAGCTCGGGGCCGGCCACGTTCTGCAGCAAGCGCTGGCGCAACAGCGGGTCTGCGATCAGCGAGTCCGCATCGAACACGCGCTGCAACGCATGACTATGTTCATCGTGCATGGCGAGCGCGATCTCCGCCGTTTGCCGCTGGTAGGGCTGCGTTGCGCGCGAGACCACTGCCGACAAGGCATCGCGGGCGCCGGCGTCACCGGTGACATCCAGCGCAAGCGCACGCAGCGCGGCGCGGCTGAAGTCCAGATAGCCCATGCGCTTGTCTGCAGTCGCCGCCGGTATCAGCTGCAGCACGCGCTGAGGCGCGTTGTCGACATAGAAAGCGTGCGCTGCGCGAAGGTAATCGAACAATGCCGGTTGTGCGGCGAAGCGCGAGCGCTGCGCTTCCAGCGCCTCGCGGGTGATCACACCGTTGTCGCTCACGCCGTTGTCGCCGGGCCGCATGCGCCGAAAATCGTCCACGGCCAGCAGAATCGGATCGCTGTCTTCGGCCGTGTAGGCTTCCGGCGGCAGCTTGGCGTCGATTTCCTGGGCAAGATCGACTTCGCTGACATTGCGCAATGTCGGGTCCATCTGCGCGATCTGCCAGCCGTAGGCATCGGCCAGCGCGTCGTGATCGCCGGCCAGCCAATACACCCTGCGCAGCAGGCCATATGCCGATGCCGTGTACTGGCCGTGAGGATAGGCTTTGACGTAGGCTTTCAGCGCGGATTCCGCTTTGTCCAGCGCAGTGCCATCCATCTGCTCATGGTTCATTTCGCCGTACGTGCCGTAGCCGTTGGCCTGCGCGATCAGCGCCCAGGTTCTGCCGGTCATGTAGCGCGCGGCTTCACGCACCCACGGCTGCTTACGCTTCGACAGCGCGATAAATTCGTCGGGATCGTACGTGCCGCCATAGAAACGCTCGGCGGCGCGCACATATGCCAGCAGATCTTTGCCCGCGGCTGAATGCATGTCTTTGTCTTTGTCGATGTCGGCTTCGGCAGCGGCGGTCTCCGACGTACCGCACTGCAGATTTTTGCGCGCGTCGGCGAGCCGCGTTTTTTCATCGGCCGGCAGGGTGCGCTCGGCAGCCAGCGCGGCGATGAAACCGGATTGCCCGGCGCCGTTGCTGATGCAGATGCTGCCTTCACCGGCAGCAACGTTGGGGGCACCGTCGTCGGCAGGCATTGTGGCCGCGCGGGCCATGACATCGTTCCAGCCGAAGGGCACGATCAGCGGCGGCCGTTTCGCGGGGTCCGGCTTCGGCAGATCCACCTGGAACGCGGTGCCATGGCGATCGATCATCAGCAGCGCCAGATTCACGCGGGTGTCGTTGCCCGGCGCGATCAGCGCGGTGCTGTTGCAATCGGAGAATGTTGCGGTGGTGGGCCGGATGTTCGACTCGCAGCCGTAGTCGGAGCTGGCGTGGGCAGTGGGAGCGAACACGAGCATCGCGCCCGCGAAGCGTGCCGCATGGGTGATCCGCATCGATGCGCATTCCGGACAGGGGTCGGACGATGTTATCAGGGCGTCGCCTGGGTAAGGCCATAGGCCGCGCCCGGGGCTTTTGATCTTGTGATCTTGAGTGGCCCAGCGAGCGGATACCCTGCGGTGTCCCGGGTGCGCGATATGCGCTTACCCGGGCGACTGCTGCCGCGATGGCGGGTTGACATCCACTCTGCGCGATCACTGCATCTGGAACGCGGCTTTGGCGCGGAGTTTGCGCTCCAGGAAACGGCCGCTGTTGACCAGCGCTTCGACATCGCCGGCGAAGGATTCCTGCGCGATCTGTTTCAGCGATTCGTCGAGCATCTGCAGCTGATCGATCAAAACCTGCGCCGCGGTGCGTTTGTCTTTCAACGGCTGCGTTCTGGCGAAGACCGGAGGCAGTTTGAGATAGCTGGTCAGCATGTCGGGCAGATAGCGGCGCAGGGTTTCCTCCACCGTGAATGCGGATTCCACCGACAGCGCGCCAGAGACTTCCAGCTCGCGCAGCCGGGGCAGCAAATCCGCAAGCGTGGTCTGAATGCTCTGCAGCGCGGCCAACGCCGGTTCTGGCAGCACCTTGGAGGCATCGTTGATCAGGCGCGCAAGCTGCTGCACCAGGGTCTCGACCGAGACTTCCGCGCTGGGCGCCTCCACTGCGACGATCTGCCGGCGCGGCCATGCGAGTACGCCCGCGCCATACAAGCCGGCCACGATCAGCGGCCAACCCGTGCCGATCACATCCGCGAACAGCAGCACCAGACCGACGAAGGCGAGGCAGCAGCCGGCGATATTGCGCGGGCTGTAGAGAAAATTGGACAGGCGGTTCATCGGCGTCATCGCAGCCGTCCCGCCTGCGGCGGCATGCGACATCGCTGGATGCAAAGCATCGCCGCTGCAGTGCATGCAGGCGATGCCGGTATGCATGTATCGATCGTTGCCTGCGTCATTGGTAACCGCGAATATCCTTGAAGACCCTGGCCAGCGATCCCGCCTTGGCATCGAATGCTTTGCCGCCGGTGGACTCCGCGAGCGACTTCATCTCATCGGCATCGGCATTGCCGAACACGATCGGAAACACCCGGATCGACTTCACCGCATCATCCTGCGATTCGCGCCAGCGCAGCAGTTCGCGCAGGCTCATGCCGTCGGTATTTTCGCCGTCGGTCATCAGCACGACCGTGTAATACCTCGGCGTCTTCTCGACGCGCTTGGCTTCGGCCAATTCGACCATGGCGCGCTGCACACTGTCGTAGATCGCGGTGCCGCCATCGGGCTGCATGCCGTCGACCGCAGCCTTGATCGACGCCAGCGTCGCGCCGTTTTCCGCAGCGGTGGTGCCCATGTCGAACAACAGCGTTGGCATGGGTTCGCGGTTGAACGGAATCACGCCGACGCGCTCGCGGTTCTGGAACCGCGCATAGCGGCTGCTGAGCGATCCCGGATCGCCGCCGGCCAGCGTGTTCATCGCCGCTTTCAGCTGATCGATGCGGCCGTCCTCATCCATCGAACCGGACAGATCCAACACATAGCGCGATGTCGAAGGCACGCGCACATCGGCCAGAAACGCGTCTAGCAAACCGTTGATGACCTGCGGCTGGCCGGGGAACGGCAGTTCGATCAGGGTGCGCTTCGGGATGCTGGCCGCGGCCTGCGATTCGGCATTTACCGGGCGTCGCAATGTGGCTGCCGACAGTGTGGTCTGGAACGCGATGGAACGCAGATAGGCGATCAACCGATCGTATTCGGCGCGCTTGCCGCCGTTCAACAGCATCAGCGGGTAATCGGCGGTGATGATGCCCTCCTTGGGATACACCGGCACCAGCGGCTCGCTGAGCTTGCCGTTCGCGTTCAATGACAGGATCACCGACTCGTAGTTGATGATGCCGTCGACTTTCGAGGGATCGGCCGCGTAAGCGTCGGCCAGCCAGCCCGACGAGCCCGCCGTCATGCGCTGCCCTTGGAAAAATGCTTTCAGCGCCGGATTGCTGATGTCCGCTTCGGTCAGCGCATCGGGATTGGACGCGAGCGCCGCGGCGATGCCGATCACCGCGGTGAATCCGGTGTTGCTGGAGGTGGGATTGGTCATACCGAAAGTGAAGCTGCCGGCGCTTGCGGCATCGGCGATGTCCTTCCACGTTGGATCGTTCTTGTCCCAGCCAAGCGCGACGGCTTTGGAGCGTTTCACGCCGAGGATTACCGGCGACAGCATGATCTTGTCCTGCGCGACGATGCGGGCCTTGAGATCCGGGTTCATCGCGAGATATTTGCCGTGGCTCACCCACACCGCATCGAACTGCTCGCCGCCGTTGAGGCGATCGATCGCATCGAGCGTGCCCGCATAGCTGAAGCGGACATCGATGCCGGTCGCCTTGCGGATCTCGTCGCCGAGCTGGGTCTCGACATCCTTCAGTTCCGAGCCGGCCAGAATGGTGAAGGCGTTGGCCGGCACCGCGTCATCGTCGTTGCCGGTCGAGGGATCGGAGCCGGAAGAGCAGGCCGCAAGCAGCGCGAACGCCACCGAAACAGCAGCCCATCGAAGTGTCTTGAAAAGATCCGTCATGGCGTGGTGATCCAGAAAAAGGGGAAATGACGAATGGTCTTCGCTGTCGCAATAATCGCTTGAATGTCGATCATCGATTTATTTGCCCAGCGTGGATTCGATCCGCACGATCATGCGCTCCAGCAGATCATAGGTAGGCGGGTCGACCACATCGACCAAAGTCTGCGGCATTTCGATCTTGCGGGCCTTGGCTTCGGCGAACAGCGCGGTGTTGTCGCTGCCGCGAAAACCATAACGGCTGGCGATCTTCTGCACCTCCGGGTTGCGCTCGAAGACCTCCGCGAAACGCGCGCCCTTGTCGGTCAGGGCGACGATGGTGTGCTTGGTCAGCACCGTGGGCTGCGGATACAGCAGCACCATGTCCGCATCGATGCTGGGATGCCGGAAGGCGTACTGCAGAAACTGCTGCTCGTAGACCATCACCAGCGGGCTCTTGCCCAGCTTCATGGTCACGTAATCCTCGAACGGGCCGGTCGAGCTGGATTCCTGATAGCCCTGCTTCGAGAACAGACCCAGCAGACGATCGACGACCTGATCGGCGGCGGCATCGCTGTCGACGACGTTGTCGCCATTGGCGATATAGCTGACCAGCGCGAGATACATCGCTGCCGAGTTGCTGGTACGCACATCGGTGGTGCCGATGAGCACCGATTTGCTGACCGCATAGTTCGGATTGGGCTGCAGATCCTTCCAGCGCGTGCCCTGCGCCATCATCTCGACGAGCTTGTGCATGTCGGCGACGTAATAGACGCCGCCCTGTTTGCGGACGATGCCGTTGGCCTCCAGCGGCGGCAGCAGCTGCTTCCAGCTGGCGACCGCCATGGGCGTGTAGAAACTGTTGCTCATCCGCCGCGAGCCGGTAGCGGTGGCGATTTTCTGCGCCGCAGCCACGCCGGCCGGATACGCGACATCGAATTTCTTCAGGTCCGGGTGGGTCGCGATCTCGCGCGAGCCGGCTTTCTGCACGTCCAGCACGATGCCCTCGGCATCCAGCGCCTTCGCCAGTTCGGGGTCGCGCAGAAAATCGAGCTTCTCCGAGCCGGTCAGGATCCGCACGGTGGTCTTGCCGTCTGCTGCTACGGCGCCGCTGGCAGCGACTGTATTTGCATCGCGCGCGCTGGCCTGCTTGTCGCGGGCAGAAAACACGATGCCGAACACCACGCCGACCAGCAGCAGCAGCGCCAGCGCCGGACCCAGAAACTTCTTCATCAACGGTTCCCCTGCAGTAGAAACATCAAGCGGATTCCGACGGCCCATGGCGCACGCCGGGGCCGTCATCGTCCAAGCCCCGGATCGGGATGCCTTTGTCGCGACAATACGCGATCGCCAGACGTTCGATCAGATTGGACATGCTGCGGTTTTCCATCCCGGCGGCAAGCTCAAGCGCGTCGCGGACCCCGGGCTGGGTGCGGAAGGTGGTGGTGACGGTGCGGTTGGCAGGCTTGGGCATGGGGCAATGCGAATACATTCGATGGCGGTCTGCCCGACATTCAACCGCAGATGTATTCCAGTTTTGTGACAGCCCGGCCGACATGAAGGCGCAAACCTGCCGCAGCAACCGCTGCGCTTCAGCGCACCGGCTTTTGATTTCGGGCGACCCACACCATGGTGCGCCACTGGCGCACCTGATGCCGCTATCGATGTTCTCGCGCGGTCAGAACCACCCGGTCTGCATGTCGAAGGCGCTTGATTCCGCATCGCGGACGAGGCGTGCGGCCTGTTCGATCAGCGGCACTTCGGTGGCGAAGAAGAAGCGGCAGGCCTGCAGTTTGCCGGCATAGAAATCCCGGTCGTCGCCGCTGGCGGTCGGCAGGGCTTTCTGCGCAGCCGTCGCCTGCTGCAGCCACAGCCAGCCGATGGTGAGGTGGCCGAGGGCGGTCATGTAGTGCGAGGCGTTGGCCAGCGCGAGGCGCACCTCGCCGGCGGCCATGCGTTTGCCTGCGGCGCGGGTGGCGTCGATGGCGTGTTTCGCGGCGATGGCCAACTGGTCGGCGAGCGGTTTCAGCGTGTCGTCCGCGCCGGCTTGGATACAGGTCTGGGCGATGTTTGCCATCAGCAGTTTCAGCGCAGCGCCGTCCTGCATCATCGCCTTGCGGCCGAGCAGATCCAGCGCCTGGATGCCGTTGGTGCCTTCGTGGATTGGGTTGATGCGGTTGTCGCGATAGTTCTGTTCGACCGGATATTCGCGGGTGAAACCGTAGCCGCCCAGCACCTGCACCGCGAGTTCGTTAGCCTTGAGCGAATAATCCGAGCCCCAGCCTTTCACGATGGGCGTCAGCAGTTCCAGCAACAACTGGCTGTCGCGCTGCATCGCTTCGTCGGGATCGCGCGCGCGGTCGACCAGCATCGATGCGTAGTAACCCAGATGCTCGGC
>JANOXT010000466.1:0-9818 GCA_031418555.1 Lysobacterales bacterium
GCAGCAGCGACCAGAAACCCAGCGACAGCAGACCCTTCACCGTCGCCGAAAAACAGCGCCGCGCCGAAAATGCCGAGAATGCCCACGATGTAACTCATCCGCGAGCCGGACTTGAGGCTGCGCTGCGCAAGCGCGGTGAGCGCCATGATGCCGCCCTCGCCTTCGTTGTCGGCGCGCATGATGACGATCACGTACTTCAGCGTGACCACCAGCAGCAGCGACCAGAAACCCAGCGACAGCAGGCCCTTGACCGTTGCGGCGTCGGGCACCAGACCGAAGTGCGGATGGAACATTTCCTTGATGGTGTAAAGCGGGCTGGTGCCGATATCGCCGAACACCACGCCGACCGCACCGGCGACCAGCGCGACCATGCCGGCCGATGTGTGGCCGCTGGCGTGCTGGGAAGAGTCTTGGGAACTGGAAGTGCTCATCGGAGAGAATGCCTGTGAAGGCCCTCGGTACGTGAAAGAAATCGGGGATCAGCGCAGCGCGGACTGCAGCGCTTTGCGGATGATGGCGGCGGCATCGTCGCCTGGTGCGGTGGCATCGCGCGCCATGCGCGCCGCATCCGCCGGTTTATAGCCAAGCTGCAGCAGTGCGCTGGTGGCTTCGGACTGCGCATCGCCACCGATGCCGAGACTCGACGTGGCGCCGCCGGACACGAAATCCGCAGCCCGGTCGCGCAGCTCGACGATCATGCGCTCGGCGGTTTTCTTGCCGATGCCGGGGATGCGGGTCAGCGCAGCCACGTCGCCGGTCTGCACCAGCCGTGCGAATTCATCGACGCTCGTGCCCGACAGCACCGCCAGCGCGATCTTGGCGCCGATGCCGCTGACTTTCTGCACGTCGCGGAACAGCCGGCGCTCGGCGTCGCGCAGGAAGCCGTACAGCGAAACGCTATCTTCCTTCTGCGCGTAATGGGTGAACAGCACCACTTCGCGGCCGATCTCGGGAAGATCGTAGAAGGTGCACATCGGCGCTTCGAGTTCGTAGCCGACGCCGTGGACATCCACCACCAGCCAAGGCGGCTGTTTGTGGATGAGGATGCCTTTCAGACGTCCGATCATAAAATCACTTCCTCCACGCCTGACGCGCGTTCACGCCCAGGCGCAGCGCGGTGGCGCGCACGTGCGCATGGGTGATGGCGATCGCCAGCGCATCGGCGGCGTCGGCCTGCAGCTTGCCTTTGAGATTGAGCATCATCCCGACCATGTGCTGGATCTGCGCCTTGTCGGCGGCGCCGCTGCCGACCACCGCCAACTTCACTTCTTTCGCCGAGTATTCATGCACCGGCAGATCGCGCTGGACCACGGCGCAGATCGCAGCGCCGCGGGCCTGACCGAGCTTGAGCGCAGAATCCGGGTTGCGCGCCATGAAGACTTTTTCGATCGACCTCGTCGGGACGATGGGTCTCGATGATGCCGCTCAGCCCTAGAAGCAGACGCTTCAACCGCAGTGGAAAATTGTCGCGGGTGTCTTCGTCGGCGGACAGCAGATTCAGCGGCGCATGGAAGACATGCGTGGTTTTCCCCGTCGCGTCGACATCAATGATGCCTACACCGGTGCGCTGCGAGCCGGGATCGATGCCGAGGATGCGGGTCATGGAGTCGGGAGACGGGAGATAAGAGACGGGAGACGAATCACGGGGTATCTGCACTGCGTCAGTCGCCTCGTATCCCGTCTCCCTCTTCCCGTCTCATGCATACGCGTCGTGGCCGAGCTCGGCGTTGGAATACACGCTCTGCACATCGTCCAGATCTTCCAGCCAGCGCAGTAGTTTCACCACCTGCTGCGCGGTCTCGCCGGACACTGCGATGTCGTTGTCGGCGCGGTAGGACACTTCGGCCAGATCGGGCTTGAGACCGGCAGTTTCCATCGCCGCTTTCACGGCGACGAACGCGTCCGGCGCGGTCATCACCTCGATAGCACCGTCTTCGGCATACACCAACACGTCGTCGGCGCCGGCGTCGATCGCGGCTTCGGTGATCGCGTCTTCATCCGCGCCGGCTGCGAACGACAGCACGCCGAGCTTTTTGAACATGAACGACACCGAGCCTTCGGTGCCCATATTGCCGCCGCATTTGCTGAAGGCATGGCGCACGTCGGCGACGGTGCGGACCTTGTTGTCGGTGAGGCAATCGACGATCACCGCGACGCCCCCGGGCGCGTAGCCCTCGTAGCGCACTTCTTCGTATTCGACGCCTTCGAGTTCGCCGGTGGCTTTTTTGATCGCGCGTTCGATCACGTCTTTCGACATGTTGCCCGAGAGACCTTTATCGATTGCGGTGCGCAGGCGCGGATTGGTGGCGGTATCGCCGCCGCCGGCGCGCGCGGCGACGCCGATTTCACGAATGATCTTGGTGAAGATCTTGGCGCGCTGGGAGTCGACCGCGTTTTTACGCGACTCGATGGAAGGACCTCTACCCATGAATGTCCGGAGCCTGTGCGAATGCCAAGCCGGCGATTTTACCCCGATCCCGCCGCCGCTGCGGCCGGTTCGGGATCGAAATCACCGTGGAGCAGAAAACGGGTGGTTTGACGCGCGGCATCGGCGGACATCACCAGCCCGCTGTGACTGGCGGGAACGATGCAATGGTCACTGAGCCCCGGCAGGCGGGTTTCGGCCACGCTGACGGTGCCGTCGGACTCGCCGTCCATCCTTGCGAACCAGCCGCCGACCCCGCGCGCACGGTTGCCGGCCACCACACCCACCGCCGCCGGGCCCTGCCACGGCGCACAGCCGGTTTCGAGGATGCTGCGGCTGCGGCCCAGCAGCAGCGGGAGCGGCGGACGGCCGGACATCGCCACCACCACCCCACTGCCGCACAGCGGCGAGCCGAGACAGACCACACGCGTCACCGCCAGCTCCGGCGCCCGGCGCAGGGCTTCAAGGATGATCAGGCCGCCAAGGCTGTGGCCGACCAGCAGCTCAACGGGCTTGCGCTGCAGACGTTCGATCAGCCGGTCGCCGGCGCGCTCGGGGTCGCGCAGCACGCTGTCGTAGCCGAACAGTTCGGGCGCCAGGCCTTCGCGCCGCAGCCGCACCGCGAACGGCGCCAGCCAGTGTCTGGCGTTCCATATACCGTGGACCAGCAATACCTTTGGCCGATGCGCTGGATCCGTCGACATTCAGGCCGGATCCGCCCTGCGGCGCAGGATGAATTCATGATCAAGCGTGCCGCCGACCGGAAACAGATATTCGCCGACCTGTTCGAAGCCGTAGCGGCCGTAGAACCGCTGTGCGCCGAGGTTTTCGCTCCACACCCCGATCCACAATGTGCGCGGACCGTTGCGCAGCTGCCAGTCCAGCACGGTCCGGAACAATTGACCGCCCCAACCGCCGTTGTGCGCGTCTTCGAGAATGTAAAGCCGCTTCAGTTCGCTGTCGCCATCGGACACATCGGGATGCGGCAATCCGCAGGGGCCGGCGACGGCATGGCCGATTGCTTCGCCGTCGCGTTCAAGCAGCCAGATCGCGTAATGGTCATCGGCGAGCAGCGCCCGATGCGCCTCCAGCGAATAGCTGTTGTCGAGAAAATATGCGAGGTCCTCCGGCGGATACAGATGGCCGAAGGTCTCGGTGAAATTGCGCCGGGTGATGTCGACGACGCACTCGGCGTCGTCGAGTGTGGCGCGGCGGATGGTGGTGGTCATTGCAAAGCCTCGGAACAGATTCTGTAGGAGCGGCGCAAGCCGCGATAGGCATAAGGCGCATTTTTTCGCGGCTCGCGCCGCTCCTACAAAGGCATCACACCCTTGGACGCACCTGCACATGCACCTCAGCCAGCTGCGCATCCGGGATCGGCGACGGCGCGCCGGTCATCAGGCACTGCGCGGTGGTGGTTTTCGGGAAGGCAATCACGTCGCGGATCGATTCGGTGCCGGCCATCAGCGCGGCGATGCGGTCGATGCCGAAGGCGATGCCGCCGTGCGGGGGCGCGCCGTATTTCAGCGCGTCCAGCAGGAATCCGAATTTCAGCTCGGCCTCTTCTTTGCCGATACCCAGCAGATCGAACACCGCCGACTGCATCGACGAGCGGTGGATACGGATCGAGCCGCCGCCGATCTCGTTGCCGTTGAGCACCATGTCGTAACCGCGCGACACCGCGGTCTTCGCATTCGCACGCAGATCGGTTTCGTCGTCGACGGCGGGCGCAGTGAACGGATGATGCAGGGCGACGTAGCGCTGCGCGTCGTCGTCCCATTCAAACATCGGGAAATCCGTAACCCACAGCGGCGCCCAGCCGGCGCCGACCAGATTAAGATCCTTACCGAGTTTCAGGCGCAGTGCGCCCATGAAATCGCTGGTGGTTTTATAACTCGCAGCGCCGAAGAAAATCGCGTCGCCGCTCTGCGCACCGGTCGCTTGGACGATGGCGGCGAGCGTAGCGTCGTCGAGAAACTTCGCGATCGGCGAGCTGATGCCTTCACGGCCCTTGGCGGCGTCTTCGATCTTCATCCACGCCACGCCCTTGGCGCCGTACTTCGCGGCATGCGCGCCGAGGTCGTCGATCTGTTTGCGCGAGAACACCGCGCCGCCCGGTGCGCGCAGTGCGACTACGCGGCCGTCTTCATGATTCGCCCAATCGGTGAACACCTTGAATTCGCAGGTTTTCACCAGCTCCGCGATATCGGTGAATTCCATCGGATTGCGCAGATCGGGCTTGTCCGAACCATAGCGGCGCATCGTTTCGGCATAGGTCATGCGCGGGAATTCGCCAAGATCGACATCCATCACTTCGCGAAAGATCTCGCGGATCATCGCTTCGGTGGCGTCCTGCACGTCGCGCTCTTCCACCCACGCGAACTCCATGTCGAGCTGGGTAAACTCCAGCTGGCGGTCGGCGCGCAGCGCTTCGTCGCGGAAGCAGCGCGCAATCTGGTAGTAACGGTCGAACCCGGCCACCATCAAAATCTGCTTGAACAGCTGCGGCGACTGCGGCAGCGCATAGAACTCGCCGGGATGCATGCGCGCCGGCACCAGAAAATCGCGCGCGCCCTCGGGCGTGGCTTTAGTGAGGATCGGGGTTTCGATGTCCTGGAAACCGCGTGCGTCAAGGTAACGGCGCAGCGCCTGCACCAGCTTGATGCGGGTGCGCATCATCGCCTGCATGTCGGGGCGGCGCAGATCCAGATAGCGGTAGGTCAGGCGGGTTTCTTCGCCGGCGTTCTCGTGGGCGTGGAACGGCAGCGGCTCGGCCTTGTTCAGCACTTCGATCGCGGTCGGGATGATCTCGATTTTGCCGGTTTTTATTTTGTCGTTCACCGCATGCCGCGCACGCACGGTGCCGGTGACGCGCAGGCAGTCTTCGTTGCCGAGGGCGCTGGCGGCCTTGAACAGCGCCGGCTGGTCGCTTTCGATCAACACCTGCACGATGCCCTCATGGTCGCGAAGATCGACAAAGACCTGATGGCTCTGGACGCGGGCGCTGTTGACCCAGCCGCACAGCGTGACGGTCTGGCCGGTCAGCGCCTCATCGATAAGGCCGCAGAAGTGGGTACGCATGGGGGCTCCGGGTGTAGGATCTTTCGGCGTTTGCCGGTCAGCCGTGCATTTTAACGGGTGCGGCGCCCGAACGCGCCGGTAGAGGCCCCGATTCGCGCAGCCTACCTGCCCGACCTGCGATGATTCGCCACCCGATTACCCGCCATCGAAGGAGTCACGAATGAAAGGTGTACTCACACGTCTGTTCGCAGCCGCCCTGCTCGCCCTGAGCGCATGGCCGGCGGCGGCGCAGCAGATTTCGGCCAAGGCCTACGCGCCGGAACGGGTATGGGAGCTGCCGGTACAGGACCAGCGCCGGGTCATCGCCCTGGAATACAGCGACCAGTCCGGTGGCAGAACCGTACCGGACGAACAGATGCGCTTTTATTTGGATCAGGTCCGGCTGTCGAACTGGACCTTCCAGCAGATCAAGAACGATATTGCGCAATCGTTGGGCAATGCGGGCGGCGGCAACCCCACCACCGGCGGCGACACCATCCGCTGCGAAAGCGCCGACGGCCGCCAGCGCACCTGCACCACCCCTTGGCAGAGCGAGTCGCGGCTGAGCCGTCAGCTCTCTTCCAGCCCGTGTATCGCCGGCCAGAACTGGTCGTCCAGCCGCGGCCAGGTCTGGGTCAGCGGCGGCTGCCGTGCCGAATTCTCCGCGCTGGTCACCAGCGCCGGCGGCGAAATCCAGTGCGAAAGCAGCGACGGCCGGCCGCGCACCTGCGCCACGCCGTGGCCGGGCAGCTCCGACCTGCTGCGCCAGCTGTCCGGGACGCCCTGCGTTGCCGGACAGAACTGGTCGTCCAGCCGCGCCGAAGTACGGGTCACGGGCGGCTGCCGGGGCGTTTTCGCGCCGATGGCGGAATCGGCGGCGCAGGAGATCCGCTGCGAAAGCAGCGACGGCCGCTACAAGCAGTGCGGCACCAATCTCTACGGCACTCCGCAGCTGATCCGGCAGCTGTCGGGCACACGGTGTCTGCAGGGCACCAACTGGGGCCTGCGCGATGGTGCGCTGTGGGTCAACGGCGGCTGCCGCGCGGTCTTCAGCGTCGGCGGCAACAGCGGCGGTTACGACAATGGCGGCTATGACAATGGCGGCTACGACAGCTATACCGTGACCTGCGAAAGCGCGAGCGGCCGCTATACGACCTGCGCCTGGGACCGCAACCGCGGTACCCCGCAGCTGCTGCAGACACTGTCCGACAGCCCCTGTACGCAGGGCGCGACGTGGGGCTACACCAACCGCGCCGGGCTGTGGGTCAACCGCGGCTGCCGGGCGCGTTTCGGCGTACGCTGAGCGCCATCGCAATACGATCCATCCGCCATATTCCCTTCAAATACGAGCCTACCGATGCCCACGATCCGAACCCTCATCCTGCTTGCGATCGCGGCAGCGGCCTGCTTCGCAGCGCCCAGCGCCTTCGCCCAACTCGGCGACAAGGACAGCGTCCGCTGCGAAAGCAAGGACACCCGACGCGAAACCTGCGCAACCCCGTGGCCCGGCCAGACCCGCCTGACCCGGCAGATCTCGGCCACTGACTGCGTGCAGGGCCGCACTTGGGGCACCACGCCGGGCAAGGTCTGGGTGGAAAAAGGCTGCCGCGCCGAATTCGCCCCGCTGTACGCCGGCAAGGAAGTGAAGTGCGAAAGCAGCGACGGCCGCCGCAAGACCTGCGGTAAAGACCTGTACGGCAATGCCGACCTGATCCGCCAGCTTTCCGGCACGCCATGCACCGAGGGCAGCAGCTGGGGCATGCGCGGCGGCGCGATCTGGGTGGACAAAGGCTGCCGCGGTGTGTTTCGCGTCGGCGAAAGCGGCGGCCGCTACAGCACCACCTGCGGCAGCGAAAACGGCAGGCGCCAGGCCTGCACCTGGGAGCGCAGCCGCGGCAAGCCGGTACTGCTGGAAAAACTGTCGGCCTCGCCCTGCACCGAGGGCCGCTCATGGGGCTACGACAAACAGCAGGGGCTGTGGGTGGACGAAGGCTGTCGCGCCCGGTTTGGGCTGCGCTGAGTTAAGGTCACGCGTCATTGCGAAGAAGCCGCCCACTGGGCGGCTTCTTCATTTCCGGGCCCGGCTCAGGCGGCAGGCTTGGTGTCGGCGGGCTTGCTCTGCGCAGGTTTGCTCTCGACAGATTTTTCGGCGGATTTGGCCGCGGGCGTGGATTCCGTTGCCTTGGCAGCCGGCACCGTCTCGGTTTTCGCATCCGACTTCGGCGCGTCGCTTTGCTCGGTGAGGTTGCGCTTCTTGTCGCCGTCCTTCTTGAAGTCCGTCTCGTACCAGCCGCTGCCCGACAGACGGAACGACGGCGCGGTCAGCTGGCGCTTGACGTTGGGCGCACCGCATTCGGGGCACGCGGTGGGATCGGGATCGGACATTTTCTGCAGTCGGTCGAACTGGTGGCCGCAGGCGGCGCATTCAAAACCATAGATGGGCATAGCGGTCCGTCGATTATCGATTGGCCGCCATTCTGGGGCCGGGCGGCTGGGAATCAAGCGACGGCATCGCATTCCAGGCCGCCCAAGTGCCAACAAAGTGCCACACGACCGCCTGTCGGAGACTGTGCGGGCATGCGCTGCTGAATACGATTCCACGCCAATGGGCCTGCGCCATGTGCGTTCGCACATCGGGCCACAGTGGCCGCTTGATGGCCTGGCGATGCCTCGAATGATGGAGACAAGACGATGATCGGCACATGGAACACATGGGGCAAGGCGGGTTTCAGCGCGATGCTGGCGTTATTGTTGAGCTGCGGACTACAACAATCGGCGCAAGCCGCGGTGGATGCTCAGGCGCTCGGCGCCAAATACGACGCCACACAGGCCAACATCACCTTCCGCGTGTATTCGTCGCGGGCCACGCGGATCGAAGTCTGGGTCTACAAAACCGCTGCCGGTGCGCAGGAGGCCGTGAAATACGTGATGACCAAGGACACCGCGACCAATGTATGGTCGAAAACAGCGTCGGTCGCGACCCTGAAGAATACTTACGGCATCACCGGCCCGGTCTATTACGGCTATCGCGCATGGGGGCCGAACTGGACTTATGTCAGCACCTGGACCAAGGGCAGCGCCACCGGTTTCGTGACCGATATCGACGCCAGCGGCAACCGCTTCAATCCGAACAAACTGCTGCTGGATCCGTATGCGCGCGAGATCAGCCAGGATCCGAACACGTCGACCTGCACCGACGGCACCGTCTATGCATCCGGCGCGGTCAACCGCCTCAAAGACAGCGGCACATGCGCCAGTAAAGGCATCGTGCTGACGACCGATACAACCTCCTTCGGCAGCAAACCCGCGCGCGCGTTCAAGGACGACATCGTCTACGAAGTGCATCCGCGCGGGCTGACCATGAACGACACGTCGATTCCGCTGTTCCAGCGCGGCACCTACGCCGGCGCGGCGCTGAAAGCCGCGCATCTGGCCAGCCTCGGCATCACCGCCGTTGAATTCCTGCCGGTGCAGGAAACCCAGAACGAACAGAATGACATCGATCCGAATACCTCCAGCGGCGACAATTACTGGGGCTATATGACCCTCAACTATTTTGCGCCGGATCGCCGCTATTCCTCCGATAAAACCGCCGGCGGCCCGACCCGCGAATTCAAGGCGATGGTGAAGGCGTATCACGACGCCGGCATCAAGGTGTACATCGACGTGGTCTACAACCATACCGTCGAAGGCGGCGCGTGGGGCGGCAGCGACGGGCTGACCGTCTACAACGTCATGTCGTGGCGTGGCCTCGATAATCCCACCTACTACTCGCTCACCAGCGACCTGCAGTATTCGTGGGACAACACCGGCGTCGGCGGCAACTACAACACCCGCAACACCATTGCGCAGAACATGATCGTCGATTCGCTGGCGCACTGGCGCGACGTGATCGGCGTCGACGGCTTCCGTTTCGATCTGGCCTCGGTGCTGGGCAACACCTGTCAACACGGCTGCTTCAACTTCGACAAGATGGACGCCGGCAACGCGCTCAACCGCATCGTCAACGAACTGCCGCCGCGCGCAGCGGCCGGCGGCAGCGGTCTGGATCTGATCGCCGAACCCTGGGCCATCGGCGGCAATTCCTATCAGGTCGGCGGGTTCCCATCGGGCTGGTCGGAGTGGAACGGCCTGTACCGCGACGCGCTGCGCAAGAAGCAGAACCAGATGGGCATCGAAGTCGTCACCACCGGCACTTTGGCCTCGCGCTTCGCGGGCTCGTCCGACCTCTACGGCGACGATGGCCGCAAGCCGTGGAATTCGGTGAATTTCATGGTCGCCCACGACGGCTTCACGCTCAACGATCTGTATGTCTACAACAGCAAGCAGAACA
>JANOXT010000467.1:0-14868 GCA_031418555.1 Lysobacterales bacterium
GTTCTTCCGCGATGGAAACGGGTGCAGTGGGTTCGGAATGCGTTTGCTGCGATGAAATCTGATACCAGTGGAACAGGCAGCGTTCCAGCTCGCCCCGGGTAACCGGTTTGGCAAGATAGTCGTCCATACCGGCGTCGAGGCATTTCTGACGATCGCCGGCCATTGCGTTGGCGGTCATCGCGACGATTGGCAGCCGCCGGCCGCCAGAGGCGGCTTCGTGCTCTCTCCAGCGGCGGGTGGCGGTATAGCCGTCCATCACCGGCATCTGGCAGTCCATCAGCACCATGTCGTAGCGCGATGCGGACATCCGCAGCAGCGCCGCTTCGCCGTTGGTGGCGCTGTCGCAGTGGGTGCCCAGCACGCTGAGCAAACGTTGCCCCACCATCAGGTTGACGGGGTTGTCCTCGACCAGCAGGACACGCATCGGCCGCGTCGGTTCGGATGCGGCGACGGCGGTCTTGACGCTGCCGTCAGCCTGCCCGGCCGTTGCCGGGGACGCGGTGTAACTGCTGAAATCCTGTGCCACAGGTTCGGACGTGGGTTCGGCCGTCCCCAGCAGGGCGGCGCGCAGATCGGCGTCCGGCGCCTGGCGCTGCAGCAGGGTGACAACCGGCAGCAGCTCTTCGGGGACAGGCTCGTCGCCCTGCAGGCAGATCAAACGCACTTGGCCGTACGTGGTCTGGCGCTCGAGATTGCGCTGCAGCGCCACCGCGGTGCTGCGCACGCTGGCCAGATCGGCGATGACCGTGGTGTAGGCCCAGGTCGGCCCCTGGCTGAGCGCCGAACGGATCCGCTCCAGCGTTTCCTGCGTGGTTTCGACGCTGGTGATGCGCAGGCCCCAGTTCGGCAGCAGCATGCTCAGGCGCAGACGCAGGCGCTGGTCGCCGGTCAGCAGCAGGACCCGGCCCGTGGTGGGTTCCGCCTGCTTGGCGGCGGTGATATCGCCCTGCACCTTGAGCATCGGGATCTCGAACCAGAAGGTTGAACCCTGGCCGGCTTCGGATTCCACGCCGATACGGCCGCCCATCAGATCGATAATGCGTTTGGAGATCGCCAGCCCCAGGCCGGTGCCGCCGTAAAGCCGGGTGGTAGAGGTGTCGGCCTGGCTGAAGGCCTGGAACAGCCGGTCCTGCGCTGCCAGCGGGATGCCGATGCCGGTATCGCGCACTTCGAACCGCAGCTGGTGCTGGGCACTGGTTTCGCCGATCTTGCGCACGTTCATCGCGATGCTGCCGCGTTCGGTGAACTTCACCGCATTGCTGATCAGATTGGACAGCACCTGGCGCAGCCGCACCGGGTCGCCGCGTACGGGCAGGCGCACGGAGGGATCGATCTGCAGGTTCAGGCGCAGGCCCTTGCTTTGCGCGGGGCGGTCCATCAGCTGGATCACCGATTCCAGCGTTTCGCGCAGGTTGAAGGTGGTGGATTCGAGCTGGAGTTTCGACGCTTCCAGCTTCGAGTAATCGAGGATGTCGTCGACGATCCGGAGCATCTGCTGCGACGACAGAAAGGCGGTATGCACCATCTCGGCCTGGTCGGCAGGCAGTTTGTTGTGCATCAGCAGGTCGAGCATCGGCACGATGCCGTTGAGCGGTGTGCGGATTTCATGGCTCATGGTCGCCAGAAATTCGCCTTTGGCCATCACTGCGGATTCGGCGTCCTGCTTGGCCTGCCGCAGCTGCTGCTCCAACTGGTTGCGGCGCTGCAGCTCGCGCTGCAGTTCGCTGCGTTCGGCATCGCTGCGGGCGGCGATGTCGGCCGCTTCGCCCATGTGTTGTTCGTAATGGCGGGATGCGTAGGCGAGAAAACCGACGACACCGGCGGTGATCGCCGCAAGCGCCAGAGCGATCATCCGCCACGGGCCCGCCGCGACGGCGAGATCCAGCACCAGCGCGAGGGTAGTGCCGACTGCGGTGGCCAGTGCCAGCCAGCGGAAGGTCAGCAGTGAGGGCTTGGGGTCGTTCAAATCGGGATACCTGGTTGGGAACGGTGTCCTGCACCCGGACCGCCTTGGACAGGAATGCGCCCGGCCGACGGTGGGCCGAAGCCCGATGATGCCGTACCAGGCGCCAGCTTGACCAGCATGTCGGCCCGTGCGCGACGGGACGATAGTCCTACAACAGCGAGTGCTGGAAGTCGAAATCCATCGCGTCGGCCGCGCGCTGGACCAGATCGCCCTGGATGAAATCGATGCCGCTCAGCCAGAGCGTCGCCGCGGTTTGCGGGTCTTCGACATGTTGGCCGATGACCTGCAGGCCAAGCAGATGGGCGCGTTCGATCACCAGCCGCATCTCGTCCTGGACGGATTGCTGATCGATCTTGCCGGTGTAATACGGGGAGAGGCGGACGTAGCTCAACGGCAGCTGCGAGAGCAGCGCATCGGCTTCGGCGTTGGACTGATACTGGCCCAGGCAGAGGCGCACCCCGGCGCCGACCATGCGCTGGCAGAATTCGCGCAGCAGCACCGAATGCACCAGCGCGTCGGCCAGACGCACATCGACCACCAGCTGCTTGCCCTCGATGCCCAGATCGGCCATTGAGGCGAGCAGCCATTGGGCATAGCCATCCTGGCCTAGGCTGCGCGCTGCCTGCGGGACGAACAGCCGCGCCGACTTGGTCCCGCGCTGCTCGCCCAGAATCGCGATGGCCCGGGTCATGACCCGGCGATCGATTTCGTGCACCAGACCGGCACGCTCGGCCAGAGGCACGATTTCCGCAGCGGTATGCAGCTGCCCGTTGCCGTTGCGCAGCCGGACAAGCGTCTGGTACTGGACATGGTCCCCGCCAACCACCGACACGATCGGCTGGAACGCCAGTTCCAGACGTTCGTTCTTCAATGCGTCCTGCAGTTGGGCGAGCAGATTCGCGGCGTGTTCCGAAACCGCATCCGACGGCGGCCGGTACGCGGCAATGGCGTTCGGTTCGCTGCGCGCAAGGCGCAGCGCTTCCTCGGCGGCGCCCAGCGCAGTGCCGGCATCGTTGAAACCGTGCGCCAGATCGACATAGCCGACACAGGCGCGCAGCCGGATGTTGTCGCCGCTGATCGCCAGACTCTGGCCGATGAAGGCATCGCGCAGCTGCCGCGCCCATACCGCGTGGCGGTCCGGCGGCAGGTCGGGCCAGTACACCAGAAACGTGTTGTCGTTGAGCCTCGACGCGGGGTGTTCGCCGGCCACCGAGGCGATAAGGCGCCCCGCATCGGTGAGGATCGCATCCAGCGCGGCATAACCGTAGTGCTCGCGCAGCGCCGACGTGCCTTCGATCACCACGAAATGCACTGCACCTACTGTCTGCTGAGGAAACGCCAGCGCCAGCTGCTGCAGCATGTAGGTGCGGGTGAGCAGGCCGGTGGCCGGATGCCGGCGCACTTCCTGTTCGCGCTGCAGTTTGAGCGCGCGCGCGCGGCGGACGCGGTTCTGCACCGCGGCGATCAGATGCCGTGGCCGCACCGGCTTGCTCAGATAATCGTCGGCGCCGCTGTCGAGGACCGCAAGATGGCTTTCGGGATCGGTGTCACCGGTCAGGAACACCACCGGAATATGCGCATATGCAGCATGGCTGCGGATCAGCGAGGTGAGCTCGGTGCCGCTCATGCCTGGCATATGCAGATCCATCAGCACCAGATCGGGATGGAAATGTTCAAGTTTCGCCATGGTTTCGCTGGCCACCTGCACCACTTCCGCTTCCATGCCGGAGCCCTTGAGCACGCCCTGTGCGAACAGCGACTGGCTGCGGTCGTCTTCGACGATGAGGATGCGGTAGGCCGGTTCGCCCTGCTCGGCGGGCAGAACCTGAGGCGTGGCCTCGACGGGCGCGGTTTGCGCAGCCGTCGGATCGACGGCAGGCGCTGTCGCTGCTGGCGCCGCGTCTCCGCACCAGCGGCGCCAGTAGCCGGCCGGAGGCGATTCGGCGCGCAGCGACGTGCCGGGGGCGCCAGCGCGGCTGACGGATGCTGGGGAACTGCCGTACGGAACGAAAGACATCGAAGCTCCCTGCAAGAGCCCGCATTATGCGTGTTCGATCGAGGTTGGGAAGTCCGTGGCGCGCGAACCGATGAAGCGGCCGGCTGCGGCGCAGGGCCGGCTCAGCCGGTCGAAAGTACCCGCGAGACACCACGGTAGAGCTTGCGCCACAGCCACCACACCACCAGGGCGATGGTCAGGCCGATGCTGATCGAGATCGTGAGCGCGATCCACGGGTGGGACCAGACCAGCGCCAACCCGCCGATGACCGCCGTGTCCTCGGCGACCGATGCGGTCCAGTTGCTGATCGGTTCCGGGGAGGTATTGAGCAGGGCCCGGGTGCCGGACTTCAGCACATGGCTGGTCAGCGCAGCGCCAGCGCCGGCGGCCATCATTCCGGCGCCAAGATCGCCGTCTGGCGATAGAGCAGCGGCGGCGAGAAACGCGCCGGCCGGCACCCGCAGCAGCGTCTGCAGCAAGTCCCAGACCGAATCCACGCCGGGAATCTTGTCGGCGAAGAACTCCGCCAACGCCAGCGCGCCGGAAACCCCCAGCACCCACGGCGAGGTGGTGGCTTCAAGCGCAGGAGGCAGGTCCAGCCAGCCGAAAAAGCCGGCAATGCCCACGCCGAAGACGGTGAGATAGGCGCGCACACCGGCCAGCCAGGCCAGCATGATGCCGATCGCGAACACATGGGCTTCGGAGATGGCCATTTTGTTTTCCCCATCAACGCGTCAGGCGGTTTCCCTGCCGGAGCGCAGCCACGGCCGGGCGGGCCGCACGCGGGCACAGTATCAGAAGCTTCGCTTGACGAAGCCTTAAGGTTGCCGCGTTAGGATGTGGGCAATGAACGACACGCCCGACGACACCCTGCCCAGACGCCGACGCACTGCGCCCCGCAGTGCCGCAAAACCGCGGATGGCGCCCAACAAGCCCGCCGTCAAGGATTCTTCGGTCAACGAGGCTGCGATCAACGAGGCTGCGATCAACGAAGCGGCGGTTCAGGCCATCATCAATCAAGCCATGCATACGGACGCCATGCCGCAGGACGATGCGGCCCAAGCGTCTGAATCTTCACCAGCCACCAAGGCGGCCAAGCGCCGCGCGCCGCGGAAACGCGCAAGAAAATCCCCGCTTGCGCCGGTGGCTGCGGCTGTAGCTGCGGCTGTAGAGCCGCCAACGCCGGCCCCTGAGCCGGAATGGCCTGCTCAAGCGGCCGTCGAGAGGGTCGCAGCCGCCGAAGCGGAGTCGGAAGCGGCAATCGAAACAGGCCCGGCAGAGACACCGCCGCCGCCCGATCACGATGACAGCGCTTTTATCGACCTCCCGCCGATGCCGCCTGCGCCACCGGACGCGGCTCATCCGCCGATATCCGCAGCCGCGCCGGAACCCACGCATCACCACTGGGTCTATCTCGCGCTGGCAGTTTTTCTGCTTGCGCTGGCGTTCGGTGGCTGGGGCGTGTGGACGGCCTGGTTTGCCGGCGACGCACCCACGCAGCAGAGCGCGGCCGCGCTGCGCACCAGCAGCGACAAGCTCAGCCAGGAGGTGTCGACGTTGCGCCGTTCCGATCAGATCAGCCGCGAGGCCAACCGGGATCTGGAGCGAGCGCTGGCCGAGCGCGACGAGGAAATCGCCGGGCTGCGTGCCGACATCGCCTTCTACGAACGCTTCGTCGGCGCCACCGGCCAGCGTCGCGGCCTGAGCGTCCACGATCTGGAAATGAAGCTGCAAAGCGGCGATGCATGGCATTTCGTCGCGACACTCACCCAGAATCTGAACCGCGGCGCGGTCAATACCGGTCAGGTCACGCTTGCCGTGGAAGGCACCCGTAACGACCGCCTCGAAAAGCTGACATGGTCGGGGTTGCGCAAACAGACCAGCGCACCCGGCGTGAGCTATTCCTTCAAGTATTTCCAGCAGGTCGAAGGCGAGGTGATGTTGCCGAAAGACTTCAAGCCGCTGCGCGTCACGGTGCGGCTGGTGCCGGCCGGCGGCAGCGCGTTGGATCAGTCCTTTCCATGGCCCGACGCGATCCGCAGCGGCGGTTGAACCGCCTGTTCGGGGTCTTGCCGAGTCGTTTCGCGCATTGTTCTTGAACCGCAGGCTCCACCGCCCCATCCTGTCGACATGGACATCCAGACTTCCGCCCCTGTTTCGCCCGCGGCCGACGCCCCGGCGCGCCTCCTCGACTTCACCGCCGCCGCTGCCGCCAAGGTGCGCGAGCTGATCCGCGAGGAGGGCAATCCCGCGCTCAAACTGCGGGTGTACATCCAGGGCGGCGGTTGTTCCGGCTTTCAATACGGGTTTGAATTCGACGAACAGCAGAACGAGGACGACTTTGCGGTGGCGACCGACGAGGTGACGCTGCTGGTCGATCCGCTGAGCCTGCAATATCTGGTCGGCGCCCAGGTCGATTACACCGAGAGCCTGCACGGCGCGCAGTTCGTGATCCGCAATCCGAATGCGAAGACCACCTGCGGATGCGGCAGCAGTTTCAGCGCCTGACCCATGACTGTTGCTGATCGCCCGCCGATGCCCCGTTTCGCGTTCGTCGAAGGCGCGCTCGATCGTGCTGACGCGCTGCGCGACAGCCCCGATGCTCTCCAGGCTTATTGGCCGAACGCGCGGGTGCTGTCGATCGACGGCGACGGGCGCACCGCCGGCGATGAAAGCGGTCGATTGGCCGCCGCGCGCGGCGGAGACATCGCTGATGCGCCAGGCGCCGCGATTTTCCTCGGCATCCGTGACGACGAAGCATGGTTTGCGCAGGCGGAGACCGGCGTGCACGCCATGCCGTCCGGGCCCGCGTCTTTCGAGCCGAAAGAGAAGCTGAGCGGACGCATCGATCTGCGTACGGCCGCCGCGCAGTGGCCGCCGTTCGAGGCGACCGTATTCGCACAGGCGCGCGCCGTGTTGCATTGGCAGCAGCGTCACCGGTATTGCGGCGCATGCGGCGGCGCGATCGCGTTCGTGCGCGGCGGCTGGCAGGGGCACTGCGCGCAGTGCGGCCTCGACCACTATCCGCGCACCGATGCGGCGGTCATCGTGGCTGTGACCGACGGCGAGCGCCTGCTGCTCGGCCGCCAGGCAAGCTGGCCGGCGCGCCGCTATTCCACGCTGGCCGGATTCGTCGAACCTGGCGAAACGCTGGAGCAGACGGTCGCGCGCGAAGTGATGGAAGAATCCAGCGTGCGCGTGCGAAGCAGCCGCTATCTCGCCTCGCAGCCGTGGCCGTTCCCGTCGTCGCTGATGCTCGGTTTCATCGCCGATGCCGAGCCCGATCCACCGCAGGCCAATGAAGAACTCGAAGACGCGCGCTGGTACGGCCGCGATGAAGTCGGCGCCGCGCTGCGCGGCGAAACCGGCGCCCATGGTCTGCTGCTGTCGCCGTCGATGTCGATATCGCGCTGGCTGATCGAATGCTGGTATGCCGGCACCGATGCGGGCCGCGTGGATTAGACTGCGGCCATGTCCGCGACTCTGATTGCCGTGATTTTCGCGCTCGTGCTGGGCCACCTTGCGCCGGGGTTGGCGGCCTCGGTGCGTCGATACGACTGGTTCGGCGTCTGGCTGCAATGGTTGAATGCGCGCAACGTTGATCCTGCCGGCACCGATGCCGATGGAAAAACGCGATCCTGGCGCAGCCGCTACGGTATTGCGCTTGCGCTGTTGCCGCCGCTGCTGCTGGTGGGTCTGTTCCAGTACGCGCTGCATTCGCCGTTGGCCGGCGTCGTCGGTTTGCTGTTCGGCGTCGCGATCCTCTTCTACGTCTGGGGACCGCGCGACCTGGATGCCGATGTGTCCGCGGCGATCGACGCCGAGGACGCGGACATGCGCCGTGCCGCCGCCATCCGCTTGGGTGCGCATCCCGACAGCGGTCTGGGCGATGCCGCTGCGATGGTCGAAAGCGTATTCGCCAGTGCGCTGCGACGCTGGTTCGGCGTGCTGTTCTGGTTTCTGTTGCTCGGCGCTGCCGGTGCTGTGCTGTACCGGTTCGCCGCGCTTGCCGCCGAAGGTGAGTTCGCGGACGGGCTGCCTGCATCCAATCGCGAAGGCGCGCGCCGCCTGTTCGCACTGCTGAATTGGCCCGTCGCCCAGGCGATGACGCTATCGCTCGCGCTGGTTGGCCACTTTGATAATGTTCTGAGCGTATGGCGTGACGCCAACGGCGCTTCGCTGCAGCTCGATCACCCCCACCTCGGCGCTGCTGCCCGCGCCAGCGTGCGCTGCGAGATCGCCGAAGAAGTGCAGGAATTCATCGAAGAAGGCGCCACCCCCGGCAATGCCTGGGTGCAGTTGGGCGAATCCCCGGAACTGCGCGATGCGATGAGTCTGGTCTGGCGCATCCTGCTGCTGTGGCTCGCGATCCTCGCCCTGTTCGTCATAGCGGGTTGGGTGAGCTGACGCGGCTTGCGCGGCACTGCCGCGCGCGTCGGCGAACGCCCGGCGCGCTGCGCCGGGCCGGATGAGCTGAGGCTGTTTACGCGGTAGGCGAGCAAACCCTGTGGGAGCGGCGGAAGCCGCGATGAGCCGATGAAAATGTATCGACCGTTGATCGCGGCTTCTGCCGCTCCCACAGTAAAGATCACATCCGCGCGAATGCCGCCTGCGTCAGCCTCGCAAGATCCAAGGCCGTAAGGCGCATGCGTAGGGTGGAACCGCCGAAGGCGATTCCACCATCAAAAGATGCCCGTCTAACCAACGGCGGAATCGCCTTCGGCGGTTCCGCCCTACGAAACCGCTATCCGTCACTCAGCATGGACGCAGCACAGCGCGGCAGGCAGGTGGCGATGTGTCCAGATCCAGACGCAGCTGCACGACACCTTCACTACAGACGGGTGGGGCGGCTTGGTGCAGGAGCGTGATTCGTCCCCCGAAGCCGGGGTCGTCCAACGCGGCTTCGACCAGCAGATGCAGCACATGCACCAGATAGCGCGGCCAGTCGAGTCCGGTCACGTCCACCGCCAGTTCCCAATGTCCCTCGCCGTCGTCCCAGACCACGTCCACTTGGGTGCCCGGCGCGGGGCCGCCGTGGGTGCGCAGCGGAACCAGCAGGTCCGCCAGGCGGGGATAGCGCGCCTCAGCATCGATCAGGGCAAACCCCACCGCATCCGACTCGATACAGGTCAACAGCGATGCCACGGTGGCGCGCGCAGGGTGGCCCGCAAACAGGCGCACCTTGGTGAAGTTGGCCAGCCAGGCCGAGCGATCGCTGGTGGGCATTTCTGCCAGCAGGCGGGCGAGACCGCGCGTCAAGGCCTGCATGTCGGGTTCGCGCACCGCTACGAACAATGTGCGGCGCGCCGTCACTTCCGCACCGGCGCGGGCCACCGCCGCCAAGCGCCGGATCATCAAGGCTTCGTGCAGAGAGGGAATCACAGCAGACATTGCATCACCGCGTGACGAAGGCCGGGTGCGGCCTTCTTCTGATCCAGTACCGCCAACGCGGCGTATACATTCGCACTGCCGTCGCGCTTGATGAGTCTGGCCAGCGCAGCCTGGTCCGCGGCCGTCAGCGCGGCGGGTTCGTGAACCGCGAGCAGACGCCGTGCCCGCTCAAGACACGCGCCGAGGCCTTCGTCGGAATAACTGGCCGGTTGGCGCAGGCCCAGCGCATGCAGGAAGTAGAGGCGAAACCCCAGCCGGATTTCGGCGCTGCTGGCGCCGCCGGCCACCCGCTTGAGCAAGCGGGCACCGGTGTACTGTTCCCATCCGCCCTGTTTCGCGCTCAGCACCTGCCCTTCGATTGGCACGCGCATAAACCCGATACGACGGCAGCGCACGCCCAGCCGCTCAAGCACCCGCGCCAATGCCTCGTAATCGCGCTGGATGTTGGCGTCATGGTAAAGACAGACGTGATCGTGGCGCGGCGCGCACACCAGCAGATCGCGCAGGATGGCCAACAGATAATTGGACAGGCCATCCTCGGACACCAGCAGGCGCAGCGGACGCCCTTCGTCGGTGAGGTCGAGGTAGACGCCGCCGCCGAAGCTGCGTTGGTCCAGCACCATGTCATGCGCACGCAGCCGTTCCAGCACGGCCTCTTGGTCCAGGCCGAAAGGCACCGAATGAAATAACGCGTCCTGCGCCAGACCAAGCGTGGCGAAAACCTCGCCCCACAGCGCAAGGATGCGATGCGAGGCCGCGTGCACATAGCCTTCCGCCTCGATACGGCTGGCGTAGGTGGCCACGCGATCGGCGGCGGGCAGTGCGCTGGTGCGGTGACAGTCGATATACAGCGCGCCGATGTCACCTTCGCCCATGCTGCTGAAATCGGCACCGCTGTGCTCGCGGTCGAGATAGTCCCAAAATCGTATTGTTTGAAGCGAAATATCCCAAGGGCGGCGGTTGTGCCAGATCGTGCCGGGCGTAAACAATCCTTCGAAACGCTGCATGAAATCCAGCAGCAATACGCCTTTGAGATGCGATGGCGTCAGTGGCTTGGTGGGGGTGATGCCGACCGGGGCATAGAGCGTGCTCATGCCGCCCTGCGATCATCGGCAAAGTCTTCGCGCAGCCAATCGCGCAACTGTGCCAGCGCCGCCTCCATGCCCTCGCTGTTGTCGACGACGCGGTGTGCCAAGCGCCGCCCCAACTGAAGCTCTTCTTCGAAGTTGGCAAGACGTGAGCCGATGTCGCCGTCGCGTTCGACGCGTGCGCGCAGATGGGCCTCCACGCGTGCGCGCGGTGCCTCGATCTGATACACGATATGCGCAGGAAAATAATGAGGCAGTCGCTGCAGCAGCATCGCGCGCAGCATCAAAACGCGAATGCTGTTGCCATCGTCCTCCAGCGCTTCCCGCGGCAGGCCGTAACGCGCCTCAAGGCCGAACAGCTGCACGGTCTCCAGAAAAAAGCCCGCCTGCTCACGTGCGGCGAATGCATCGTCGTCGATGAAGACATGGTCGGCGTTGGCCGGATCCTCGTAGTGCCGGGACTTGCGCGTGGTCCATGTGGGCACCAGCCGCACCAGGCCCTCTTGGCGCAGCGGCGCGAACAACGTGCTCTTGCCGACGCCGGAAGGACCGATCACCACCAGAATCTTGGACATCTTTATGGACTCACACGGGCAGCAATGATTGCAGCGAGATCGCTGCAACGAGGGGCACGAAGAAGTTGTCCACGCCTTTGTGCGAGGAGGCCTCGACCAGCGTCAGCGCGGCGCTCACTGCGGCCCCGGTCAGCAGCGCCGCCACCGCCGGCAGACCTGTGAACAGCGCCACCGAGCCCAGAATAATCAATGCGGACAGGAAGAACGCCATGCTGCCGACGTAGGATTTGGTGTGGCCGAACAACGTGTATCGACGGCGCCCGTAAGCGGTTCCGACCAGGTTGGCCAAGGTGTCGGAGATGCCCAGAACGAGATAGGCGGCGAATAAAGCGGGATATGGCACACCTATCGCGGCAATCACTGCCACCGACAGCGGCAGCATGAGATCGCCGTAGGATTTGCGCTCCACCGCCATGACGGAGCGCAGCAGTACAGTGCCGCGCAACAGTGCGAGTGCGACGAAACTCCCCACCGCGATCAGCAAAAGCGCGTGATGGCCGATGCCGAACAGCGGGAATGCAGCGATGAGCAGGCAGGTGCTGACATGCACGGATTTGCGCGAGACCTCCGCGGAGGCACCGCAGCGGTGCAGAAGGTCGCCGAGTAGACAGCAGGCGATGATGCCCAGAACAAACAGGATCATCGTGCCGGACTCACGATGCGGTCTTTGACCTGTGGCGGGCGCAGCCCTGCCGCGACGCGGTCGCACCATTCTTGAGCGAAGTAGGTGGGCGGCACCCGTCGTATCTCGCCCAGCGGTGCGCTGACCAACGCCGCGTCCGCGGCATAGGCCTGGCGCAGCGTGGCCTCATGGATAACAGCGTCTTGCGCGTCATCGCAGGCCAACAGCAGATCCAGCGTGCCTCCTGCCGCAGGTACGAATGTGAAATTGCGTACGCGCAAGTCGTGCGCGGCGCCGTAGCGACGCATGAAGCGCAGCAGCGCCGACTCGGGCACGGTCGAGGCCGGCGTGAGGCGTCCGGCGTAGGTCACCGTGGGCACCTCGCCGGCGTGGCCGGTGACCTCGAGCAGATCGCCCAGCACATAGCGGCAGAACCCTGCCGCCTGGGTCACCACCACGGCATAGCAGGCGCCCTCGCGCAGCTCGTCCAGCCGCAGCGGCATTTGCGTCGTGCTGGCCTGTACATCAATGAATTCATAAAATGCGGCGTTGTAGGCCATCACGCCACGCAGGCCTTCCGGCAGCAGAGGCAAGGCCAGCGGCGCCTCAGAAGCAGCCAGTGGCGCCGGCACCACCACAACGTCAGCGCCGTAGTCGGCGAGTAACTGCGGCAAATAGACCCCGGCGATGCCCTCGTCCCAGCAGATCAGTCGTTCGATCCGCGGCCACACATCCGCTGGCAACAGGCGCCCGCGTGAGGCGCGGCGCGCGGCCACCTGCGCGGCCAGTGCGGGATCGGGCGCCGTCACGGGGCGGCCCGCGAACGTGCCGGCCGCGATGTCGGCACACAGGCGCTCGGCATTGGCCTCAAGCAGATGCGGTATCGCGGCAAGGATGGCGGGGTTGATGCCGACCAATTGGCGGATGTCATGGCCGGCCGCCATGCGCAAGCGGAAGTACAGGCGCTCAAGGTCGGCTGCGATGTTCGCCGGCACTGTGGCCCACGGGCCCTGCGTGCCCGGCTCCAGCAGGGCCTCGCTGCCGAATTCGTTCGACAGGTTCACCTGGCTGAGACCGACGTGCGGCACGCCGCTGTTGAGCACCGACGTATCGCGCAGCGGATCCCACTTGAAGTTGATGGTGAGGTCACGAGTTGCCATCAGTCCCGGATGGGCGCGCATGGTGCCCTCGAGATACGTCAAATAGAAAGGATTGAAGGCTTCCGCGAAGTAAGCGCGCGGCAGCGGCAGCACCTTGGCCCGGCCAGCGCTGCTGCCGCTGCTGGAGATGAAGCGGAAAACATCGCCAGGAAACAGCACGTCGCTCTCCCCGGCAACGATGCGGTCAATATAAGGGCGCAGCTCATCGTAGTTGCGTAAGGGCACCCTGGACCGGAAGTCGGCCAGACTGTCGATGTGCTCAAAGCCGTGTTCGAGACCGAAAGCTGTGCCACGACCGCGCTCGATCAGACGAGCCAGTACCTCGTCCTGGGTGCGCGCCGCGGTATTAAGGCCGCTGACGAAGCGCTGATAGTGTTGCTGGCTGTGTGCGATGTCTATGGCAGAGGCTCCCTGCTCCGGTGAGTGAATTCCCCAGTCTTTCGTAGATACCCATTGCACTGGGTGCGCATGGCTCTACTCGTACTATATAAGCGAGACCTCTCCATGTGAGCAATAGCGGCGTTTTGTTTTTCCCCTGCGGGTCATGACATGCGACCTGCGTACGGACTTTGCGCAATGCATTGTGGTTCGCCGGATGCGCACTTACCGACAGCGGCAACAGTCCAGAACTCATCGGATGATCGATTGCAAGGTTCGTCTTCGGCCACTTGTGCGCGACGAATCGAGACCGTAGGCGCTATCTCAAAATAAAAATTGGGAAAAACTGCTGAAAAAAATCCGGATGGTGAATATTTCCGACGTCCGTTGGGGCCGGATCAGGTATTGGTCGACTCTCGATCCTTGCGGTCATCGCGTTGCTGGACGCACAGTCGGTGCCGTAGCAGACCGGGTGAGCTGACCCGGCTTGCGCGGTCAAGCAAGCAATTCTGTGAGAGCAGCTGCTTTCAACAGCCGTAGGGCTGGTCAAGCCGCCGCTCCCACAGTGAATATCACATCCGCGCCAACACCGCCTGCGTCGGCTTCGCAAGATTCAGCGTGTAGAAATGCAGCGACGGCGCGCCGCCCTCAATCAGTCGCCCGCACATTGTCGCCACCAGATCCGCGGCGAATTCGCGGATGCCGTCGGCATCGTCTCCTAGCGCCTGCATGCGTTTGCCGATCCAGCGCGGGATTTCAGCGCCGCAGCTTTCAGAGAAGCGCCTTAGCTGGGTGAAGTTGGAAATCGGCATGATGCCCGGCACGATCGGCACGCTCACGCCGAGCTTGCGCACGTCATCGACGAAGCGGAAATACGCGTCCGGATTATAAAAATACTGGGTGATCGCACCGTCCGCGCCAGCGTCGATCTTGGTCTTGAAATGGCGCAGATCAGCGAGCGCGTCATCGGCCTGCGGATGCGTTTCCGGATACGCGCCGACTTCGATGTGGAAATGGTCGGCGTGTTCTTCGCGGATGAACGCGATCAAGTCTGACGCGTAGCGCAGATCGCCGTGATGGCCCATGCCCGACGGCAGGTCGCCGCGCAGCGCGACGATGCGCTTGCAGCCCAGCGCGCGATACAGCCGCAGCAGCTCGCGAATTTCCTCGCGGCTGCCGCCCATGCACGACACGTGTGGCGCGGCGTCGAAGCCATGATCGTGCTTGAGCCGACGTACGGTTTCAGAGGTGTAGCTAAGCGTCGAGCCGCCAGCGCCGAATGTGCAGGACACGTATTCTGGCGCGTGTAGTTTGAGCTTGGCTGCAGTGCGATCGAGCTGCACGCGCTGCTCGTCGGTCTTGGGTGGATAGAACTCGAAGGAAATGGCGGTCATGACGGCATCCAGGCGTGTTACTGAAATAATATCTCTTTATCGAGATGCATGCGTATCGCAATGTTCCGGGCGTCGTTCAATCCATTGGCGCCTTTGCGCTGTCGTAGGGTGGCGGTAAGCGCAGCGAACCCCACCATCGTGGCGCAATCGACTGGACACGCATGAAGGCTTCACGGTGGGGGTGGCGGCGCGCCCCACCACCCCACAACACCGCAAAGGCGCCCAAGGTTTGTACGACGCCCGGGACAATGCGATAAGCAAGCAAAGCGCTAAAGAGATAATATTTCAGTAAAAAGCC
>JANOXT010000468.1:0-5871 GCA_031418555.1 Lysobacterales bacterium
CACCTTCCTGCCGATCGTCAGCGCCTGCGTGCCGCCCGCGAACTGCTGCCGATAGAAATACTCCAGCGCTGTTAGATCATTGAGATGGTTCGACGCCGACCCAGACTTGCGCTCTTCATGGTTGGCAACGATCCGTGCGCCCAAAGTGGCGTCTTCGCTGATCGTCCAATTGACGGTGCTGTCGATGAAAACGTCCTGCTCGACCTGATCACGCTTCCCTGATCTGATCAGCTTCGGCAAGTATTTTCCTTGATACAGGAGATCCAACGATGCGGTCAATCGCGATGGGGTCTTGTCCTGCGTTGGCGCATCCTGGCTCCGAGATGCCGCCGCGGCTGCGGTGAAATCCGGCTCCTCCTGCATGGTGGCCGTGGCTTCCGTCGCTTGTGGCGTTGCGGATGACGGCTGCCCCGAGGCTTCATTGGCTTCCGACGCCGCGAACGGGTCGATTGCGGCAGGATCCTGCGCAGCCCGCTGGGTCGGATCCGTTGCCGCAGCGGCGGAATCCTGTGCCCATGCCGGGTCGCAGACGGCCACCGCCATGCAAACACATAGTCCGGAGATAAGGAGGACGCGCATCGAAAGTGTCCTAGTGCACTTGGGGGAAGTGCTGGGTGCCGAGGTCCTTGAAGTCCTCGTCAATGGTTGAGATGGCCTTCAGCTTTGACGGCAAATGCGCCAGCGTGTTCCTGTAGAAAAACCGTACGGTATACAGCTTGCCGTTGCAGAAATCGGCGTCGAACTGGCGATCCCCTTCGCGCATTGCGCGCACCGCAGCGGTCGCATTCTCCAGCAAGAGCCAACCCACAATGACGTCGCCGAAGGCATCGAGGAAGCGCGTAGCCATCAGATAGATCTGCTCCATCTCTCCGGAGGACAGCCACCGTCCGAAGTTCGAAAGCGCACGCTCGATGTCGGCAAACGCCTCCGCGAGCATGGTGAATTGTTCCGCCAACTGCGGATAATCCTGATCTGCTGAGAGAAATATCGCGATCTCCTCTTTCAGGAAAGCGAACGCTTTGGACGCCTTTCCAAGCGACAGCTTCGAACGGATCAGGTCGGCCGCCTGCATGTAATTTGTGCCTTCCCAGATACTCATGATCTTCACGTCGCGACAATACTGCTCAACAGGGAAATCGCTGATATAGCCGTACCCGCCGTGCACCTGGATCGCGGTCTCGCATACCCGCCACGCCTGATCCGAGCAGTAGGCCTTGACCACTGGCGTGAACAGGTCCGCCAACAGCTCATAACGGCGGCGGAGCGGCCTGCTGTCCTCCGGCGCTCCCTGCAGACTCATGGCAAGCGATGAATAATGGGCAGCCTTGAACACCAGCGAGCGCATCCCCTCCACCTTCGCCTTCATGTCCAACAGCATGCGCTTGACGTCGAGATGTTCGATGATGGGCAGACGCCGTGCATTGGTTGCGGCAACCGAACGGATGCTCGTGCCCTGCACTCGTTGGCCGGCGTATTCGACCGCAGCGTAATAGGCCGATGCAGCCATTCCCAGCGCATAGGTACCGGTGGCCACCCGCGCCAGGTTCATCAGCAGCAACAGTTGCGAAAGACCAGCGTTTTCGGTATCGCCGAGCAGCGTGCCATAGCAGGGACCATCCCGGCCGAACGACAGCTGCACGGTCGCGTTGCCGCGAAGCCCCATCTTCTTTTCCACGGACCCGCACGTGACATGGTTGAATTCGCCAGGGCTGCCGTCCTCGTTCAAGCGGTGTTTGGTCACGATGAAGCAACTCAATCCCTGAGTTCCCGCCGCCGCGCCTTCGACCCTGGCAAGCACGAAATAGACGATATTATCGGTGAGATCATGCATGCCAGAGGAGATGAAGACCTTGTTGCCCTCGATGCGGTAGCGTCCATCTTCTTCGCGGATAGCGCGCGAGCGGATCGCGCCCACTTCGGACCCTGCTTCCGGTTCGCTCATTACCATTGACGCCGTCATGGTGGGGGTCGCGAGCGCTTTGCAGAAGTCGTGCTGCTGTTGATCCGTTCCGTATTTTTTCAGCAGGTAGATGGCGCCGACGTTGAACCCCGGGTATACGCAGAACGCCGCATCCGCACCATAGAGCACGCTGTAAACCGCCTGATTGATGATGTAAGGCGTCCCGAAACCACCCAGCTCGATCGGTGCCGAGATCCCGCACAGACCAATCTCGCGGAACTTCTCCCAAACCGTCTGATAGACCTCCGGGACCCGTACTTCCGTGGGCGAGATGTGCTCGCAGCCGCTCCTGTCCGCAGCCTGATGACTCCGTCCCAGATACTCGCGGGCGAACGTAATCGACAGGTCGATCGCTTTGATGCACATATCCTTGTCGATATGGCTGAACGCCCGTGTCTCCAGGATCGTCTTGTCGACGGCCAGTACATTGAACAGCTGGAAATGAATATCCCTCTCGTCCAGTCGGAACGAGGATCGATAGGAGGAAAGGAGCGCGGCGTTGCTCATTCGATAGCTGGCCTTTATGTGATTCAGAAATGACGTACGTTGACGTCAGCGTCGATGTGGATGTCGGCGAAGCAGTAGTAACCGCGCAGGGCCAACGATCCGAACACGATCTGCTGCCCTGCCAGATCGGCCTGCGCATGGTCGCGGATGAAAGAAATCCATGGGTCGCTGCCGAAAGCATGTCCGTAAACGGCATGACGTTCGGTCAACAACTCCACGCCCTTGAGCGAGCGTCGCAGCGGGATCGACATGTTGTCCGGAAAAAACGGCAGCGAGATCCGGCTTGCCTGAAAATTCTTGATTGCCTGCTTGGCCACGCTTGCGAAAGCGATGATGTTGTTGCCTCCAGCCGCCATGCCGGTGTGCAACAGCTCGCCAGGATCGCCTTCCTCGCCGATCTCGAAGAACAAGGTGGTGATGCCGAAGCCCGACTTGCCCCATTGCTCGTTAGACGCCCAGTAGCGCAACTCCATGGAATTCACATCCATGATGGAAATAGCGAAGGTCGTCTGTTCGCGCTTGTGCTCGATATGGTATTGCATGCAATAGCCCCAGCAAGCGCACTCGTAAGCGTGGGTAAAACTCTGCGAAACTGCGTGCTCGTCCCCCAATGTCCGGGGCGTATCGATCGCCGAGGCGGAAAACACCGTGTCCATCATCGTGCTGCACAGATAGTGATGCTGTGCGGACGCATAGGAATGTCCGCGCGTACGCCCGATGACAGAGGCATGCTCGCGGAGCACGGCGTCGATCTCGCGCGCGCTGTCGACCGCCTCTTTACCTTTGAATTCGTCCGGAAACGGCGAATAAAGTGCGTCCTTCAATGTAATCCTGGGCATTGCTTACTCCGCACCGGTGGACATGGCATCTCTATCTTCGTACCCAAGCTGCTCGACCAGAAAGTCGGGAACCGAAACGATCGAGCGCGTCGTACTGGCAAGGCATGCCATCTTCGTGAGCATCGAGAAGGCGACGTCCTCGCCCTTCAGGATTCGTGTCTTCCATTCCAAACCTCTGCGATCGATCGCGTTCAAATGCGTTTCGATCAGGATTTCGTCTTCCAGGAAAATCGCCGATCTGTATTCAGCGGCGATGTCGTAGATCACCAGAGACAGGTTATGGTCCCGGCCCAGCTTGCGGAACGATAGTCCACGGCCTTTCAACCAGCTGTGGTAGCCCTGTTCGGCGAGTTCGATGTAGCGGGCGTGATGCAGTACGCCGCCGGCATCCGTATCCGCATAGGATACAAAGTAATTGAGCATGCTATGTCGCCTTGCCGAGCGCTAAAGCGCAGTGTTCAAAGGTCAGCGACGTGAACAGCACCAGGATGCGCGAAACGCTATCTGCCTGCTCCAGCGGACCCGGTGTCCAGACCTCACCGCTACGGTCGGCTTCGCGCCATGCCGCGCCGGAAAGTATCGCGGTACCGAGGTTAATCATCTGCGGAAAGATCGCTGTCGGTGAGTAACCCAGATGCATCGCAACAGAAGTAAGCGGAGGCATCGCGTCGCCGAAAAGCGCATCCAGCGCACCGCGCTCGTTGTCGAGGAAGGCCTGCGTGCCCTGGCCGACACCGATCACCAAATCAATGTCCTGCGGTACCCAGCCGCATTCGCTGAGCGTGTCGGCAGCGACCGTAGCCAAGATTGCGCCATCGCCTTTGAGCAGGTGGCCGACACCTTCCTGCGCAGTACGGAACGCCAGCACTTCAGCCAGTTTCCGTCCGCCGCGGCCAGTGATGCCAGCATCCGATTCCAGCACCGTCACACTGGCGCCATCGTTGAGGTAGAAGCCGGCTCCCATGTGCATTCCAGAAAACTTGCCGAGCACGCCGAAGCGCTCGCACATATCGATCACCAGAGGCGTGAGCTCGTCGCTCGACAGATCGAAGATCCGCTCCTGATGGCCTAACCTGACGGTGTCATAGGCGAACTTCATGGCGCCGACAGGCCCGCACAAGGTGGTGTTGAAACCCTTGATGCCAAACTTGATCGATACCTCTCCGGCAGCAGCGTTAAGGGTCGTCAACGGAAACAGCATCGATCTTGCGTAGCGCAACCCATCCTCATAGACGGAGAACATATATTTCTCCACTGCCTTCTGCGCCCCATGCAACAAACCGGAGACCAGGCCCGTCTCGTACCTCTTTTCGCTGACGACCTGTTGCAGGCCAAAGCCGTCGATTGATTTTTCCATCGCCTGCACCGCGAACTGGATGCTTGGCGAGCTTCTGCGTTGACTGCTTTTGTCGCCGTCCGGTGCGGCGGCCCTGCCGATGTAGGTGCCCCGGGCGTGATCGTTGCATGCGGGCGCGATGCCCTCTGCGATGCGCTCGACCCAATCATGCTCAGTTTCAGAATGCGCGGTGTAATTGCTGTACGCGCTCACGAACACTTTCCGACGCAACGCGGTTTTTTTGGCGAAACGGCCAGCCTCGCGCGAAAGCACCATCGAAGAATTATTGCCGCCGAAGCCGTAGTTGTTGCAGAGAATCGCGTTGATGTTCGCTGAAGACTGGGGACCGTGCACGTAGTCCAGTTCGGCGCAGCCTTCGCGTACGCCGATAAAATGGTTATTGGGTGCGTAGTAACCGCGCTCCGCGCACACCAGACTGATGATCAACTCGATCACTCCGCTCGCGCCAAGCGTATGGCCAACGCTGGACTTGACGCTGGCGATTTTGATTTGATTGCCGAACAGCCGAGCAACCGCGATCGACTCGGGCACATCATTACTATCGGTACCGGTGCCATGCGCAGAGATGTAATCCACATCGGCCGCACTGATCCCTGCATTGGCCAGCGCATGCGTAATCGCCGCCTCAATGCCTTCGCCGTTCTCGTCGACCGATGTCTGGTGGAAGGCATCGGACGACAATGCATAGCCAAGCACTTCGCCGCGATGCCGCACGCTGCGTCCGGAACTCTGCAGCGTCGCCACGCTTTCGAGTATCAGCACGCCCGCGCCTTCCCCCAGACTGATGCCAGAAGGGTTTGAGAACGGAGCAGCGGGTGCCTTGCCCATCACCTTCAAACTGTTGAATCCGGCCGCAATGGTGTCGGATAGTGTGTCGGTGCCGATCACGATGACCCGATCGGCTTGTCCGGTGAGCAGCAGGTCACGTCCATAGCCGATCGCCGTATTGCTGGATGAACACGCCGAGGAGATGGTGACCTTGATGCCGGTCAGCCCAAGACGTTCGCAAACGATAGTGGACACATGGTCGGTCAGCGCCGCGTAGACATCATTCCTGGCGAAGTCCTCCATCCGCCCTTGCGAGCACGCTTTGAGGATCTTTTCCGCATGCTGGATGCCGCTGTGCGACGTGCCGACGATGACTGCGGTGCGTGCGGCGTCGAGATCGGACTGGGTCAGTCCCGCGCTCGCCAACGCCTCATCGAGCG
>JANOXT010000469.1:0-31833 GCA_031418555.1 Lysobacterales bacterium
GAGTACTTGAATGGCATCTTGTCTCCAATACACTTCTTGGCTAGCTCAAGTGCTTGGGATATATAGAGTTTTAGTTGCTGCTCAACAAGCTGACAACCAGTCAAGGCATGGGCGATTTTTAGGTAGAAATTATCATCTGTCATGCGGGCTAACGCTTAGTCGACCCCATATCAGGGGCGGTATTCAATACTGATCCTTGCTTGCAAGCACTGTCAATCAGGAAAACCTTACAAGATATCAGGGGTTTACCGGATTTCGGAAATCGCCTTACGATCATATCGTGCCCTCTCTATAGCCCATCAGGAGAGCGGTATGTCGTATCGCCGTGAAGACAGAGCGGTAACGGGCCAAGAACCCAGTTCCAGCAGCCTTTCGCCCAAGTTGCTTGATCAGGTACGCTCACGCTGCCGTCGGCTCGGCTACAGCGTAAGGACTGAGCGGGCTTATGCCAGTTGGATTCGCCGTTTCGTACTCTTTAATGGAAAGCGTCATCCGCGCGAGCTGGGTTCGCATGATGTGGAAAAGTTCCTGACGGATCTTGCCGTGCGCGGCAACGTGGCAGCAAGCACGCAGAATCAGGCACTCTCGGCGATATTGTTCCTGTATCGCGAAATACTGGGTCTGGAATTGCCCTGGATGGAAAACGTGACCCGGGCGAAACGACCGCAGCGGCTGCCGGTGGTGCTGTCGCGTACGGAAGTCGAGCGTCTGCTGACCATGATCGATGCTGAAGTATGGTTAATGGCGGCGTTGTTGTATGGCAGCGGCATGCGGCTGATGGAATGCATGCGTCTGCGGGTGAAGGATGTCGACTTCGAACGCCGCCAGATCACGGTACGCAATGGCAAGGGCGGAAAGGACAGGCAGGTGCCTCTGCCGGAAAGCGTACGCGATCGGCTGAAGACAGCGATCGAGCGCGTCAGGATCCTGCATGCGCAGGATGTGTCGGAAGGACATGGCATGGTCTGGCTGCCGAATGCGCTGGCGCGGAAGTATCCGAAGGCGGACCTCGAGTTTGCGTGGCAATACGTGTTTCCAGCGCGTTCGCTGTCGGTCGATCCGCGCAGTGGCATCACCCGCCGGCATCATGTCGATGAAGCGATTCTGCAGCGTGCGATCAAGGCCGCACGGTTCAAGGCCGGAATAGACAAGCCGGTGACCCCGCACGTGTTGCGGCACAGTTTTGCGACGCATCTGCTCGAATTCGGTGCGGATTTGCGCACGATCCAGATGTTGCTGGGGCATAAAGATGTTGCGACCACGCAGATTTATACGCATGTCTTGAATCGCGGTGCGGGCGGCGTGCTCAGCCCGCTTGATCGCTGAGGTTCGCCATGTTTGATCTTCGATTCGCGCTGGCGCTGTTGATGGGAGCGATGGGCTGCCTTTGGCTGCCGTCGCCGCCCGGCGTCTGGCTGTTGACATGTGTCGCTGCGACTGCAGTGACAGCAGCATCGATGCGTGGCGTATGGCGGCATTTTGCGGTGTTGGCACTGGGATTCTTGCTGGCAGGTGCGCACGCCTCGCTTGGCATGGCGCGGCAGCTGCCGTTGGCGATGGAACATCACCAGTTCGATCTGACCGGGACGGTGATCGAGCTGCCACAGCATGAAGCGCGGCGAACGCGGTTTGTATTGAAGGTCGACGATAGCGAGGCACAGCCTGATGCCCTTCGCGGCAGGCGCGTACGGCTGGCGTGGTACGACGAGTACGGTGCCGAATCGCGGCCTGCCGATGCGCCCCGGCTGCGGATCGCCGCAGGCAGCCGCTGGTCGCTGGCTGCGAAACTGCGTGCGCCGCGTGGTCTGCGCAATCCTGGCGGTGTCGATGGCGAAAAGCATGCATTGATCGAACGTATCGTCGCGACTGGCTACGTGCGCAGTCCGGAATCCGCGCGACAGTTGGCGCGCCCGCGCGGCATCGATGCCTGGCGCGAAGCGATGTCCGCGCGAATTGCCGATGCAGTGCCGCAGTCGTCGTCACGTTTCGTCCGTGCGCTCGCCCTGGGCGATACGCGTGCGCTCGACGATACCGACTGGGAGCGGCTGCGTGCGAGCGGGTTGACGCATCTGATTGCGATCTCAGGGTTTCACGTTGGCTTGGTCGCAGGATTCTTCGCGCTGTCGATGCGGGCGCTGTGGTGGTGTTGGCCAGCGTTGGGACGCCGAGTGCCGCGCTCACAGGTGACGGTGGTCGCTGCGCTGTTCGGCGCGACCTTGTACGCCGCGCTGGCCGGGTTCGCGTTGCCCACCGTTCGCACGGTATTGATGATTGCCGTGGTTGCCGCAGCGCGATGTTCGCGCCGTGGTTGGCGGCCGGTCGATGCGATGTCGCTGGCGATGATCGCGATCCTGCTGTGCGATCCGCTGTCCGTGCTTTCCGCCGGCTTTTGGCTGAGCTTCGGTGGCGTGGCGTGGCTGTTGTGGTGTCTGCCGCAGGGCGGGAAGCATCCATTACGCGAATTCTTCGCGGCGCAGGGGGTGGCGACGGTCGGGCTGCTGCCGCTGACGGTGGTTCTGTTCGGGCAGCTGTCGCTGGCCGGACCGTTGGCGAATCTGCTGGCGATCCCATGGTGGAGTCTGGTCGTCGTGCCGCTGTCGTTGATCGGCACGGCGCTGGAATCGCTGCATGCCGGGTGGGGCGGGCCGGTGTGGCGACTTGCGGCGATCGCGTTCGATCCGAGCTGGCGATTGTTTTCGATGCTCGGCGACAGTCCGCTGGCGCTGTGGTGGCTGCCGGAGCCGCGCTGGTTCGCGCTGCCGCTGGCGCTGCTGGTTGCATTCTGGTGCCTGCTGCCGCGCGGCGTGCCCGGTAAAGCGCTGGGGATGCTGCTGTGGCTGCCGCTGCTGTGGCCGGATCGCCAGGCGCCGGACCATGGCGAAGTGGAGCTGATCGTGTTGGATGTCGGCCAAGGCCTGTCGGTGGTGGTCCGCACCGCGAGTCACACATTGTTATACGACATGGGGCCCGCGATTCCGGAGGGCTTCGATGCCGGCGAACGTGCCGTGGTGCCCGCACTGCGGGCGCTGGGTGTGGATGCGCTCGATACTGCCGTGCTGAGCCACGCCGACAACGACCATGCGGGCGGTTACGCGTCTGTCGCCAAAGTGTTCGTGATTGATCGCAGTGTCGCGCCGGAAGGCAGCGGGCTCGATGCGAAGATCGCGATGCTGCAGCACTGCCGTGCGGGTCGCGTCTGGAACTGGGACGGCGTGCGCTTCCGCTTCCTGCATCCGCCGCCGCACTTCCCGTATCTGGCCAATGAATCGAGCTGCGTCCTGCGGATCGAGACGGTGCACGGCGCCGCGCTGCTGACCGGCGACATGGGGCAGGTGATCGAACGCGATCTGCTGCGGCGCGATCCGGCATCGGTGCGGGCCGATGTCGTGCTGGTCGCGCATCACGGCAGCACCGGTTCGTCCGACCAGGGCTTCGTTGCTGCGACCGGCGCGCGGTGGGCGCCGATCTCGGCCGGCTACGGCAACCGCTTCCACCATCCCAAGCCGCAGGTGGTGGATCTATGGCGCCATCAGGGGGCGCAAACGCCGCTGACGGCGGACGCGGGCGCCATCCGGCTGCGGATCGGGCTGCCGGGCGTGACTGTGCAAACCGAGCGCGGTCGGCATCGGCGGCTGTGGGATGCCGCCGGCAGGCACGCGCGGGCCGCTCAGTTATCCTATCGCCCTGAATGAAGACGGCCGATGGCCGGAGGATACGACGTGCTGGAACTGGTCAAAGCCGGCGGTTGGCCGATGATTCCCCTGCTGCTGCTGACGGTGGTGGCGCTGGGCATCATTCTCGAACGGTTCTGGAGCCTGCGTCGCAAGACCGTGTTGCCGGCCGGGTTGGGCGCCGAAGTCCGGGCCTGGGCCGCGCGCGGCAACCTCGATCCCACCCACATCGACTCGCTGCGCCGCACCTCGCCGCTGGGCGCGCTCCTCGCCGCTGCGCTGGATGTGCGCCACCGCCCGCGCGATCAGATCCGTGAGCGCATCGAAGACGTCGGCCGTCATCTGGTCCACCGCATGGAACGCTTTCTGAACGGGCTGGGCACCATCGCCGCCGCCGGTCCGCTGCTGGGGCTGTTCGGCACCGTGGTCGGCATGATCCAGATGTTCCTCGGCATCCTCGACAGCGGTCTTGGGGATGTGAACCAGCTCGCTGGCGGCATCGGCAAGGCGCTGATCTGCACCGCCACCGGAATGATCGTGGCGATCCCGGCGCTGATGTTCCACCGCTATTTCCGCGGGCGCATCGCCGGTTACATCGTCGATATGGAGCATGAGGCGATTCAATTGCTCGATACGCTGGATACACCGCGCAATGCGTCAGCACCCATGTCAGCGGGTGCGCGCGGTATCACGCCGCCGGTCTCCGGGGCCTGATCGCGATGCGCATCCGCGATTTCCGCGCCGACGACGAGCCCGAGATCAATCTGATTCCTCTGATCGATGTGATCCTGGTGCTGATCATCTTTTTCGTGGTCACCACCACGTTCGACGCGCGCTCGGTGCTGAAACTGCAGCTGCCCAAGGCGAACGGCGAACCCAGTGAAACCTCGTCGAAGGCGCTGAGCGTGCTGGTCAACGCGGAGGGCCGCTATTTCGTGCAGGACCGCGAGGCGCTGCGCACCGATGTCGAATCGCTGAAGCGCACCATTGTTGAAGTGGCCGGCAGCGACCGCAAGCGCCCGGTGCTGCTGCGCGCCGACGGACGCACGCCGCACCAGTCGGTGGTGACAGCGCTGGATGCATTGGGCCAGCTTGGATTTCGCCAGATCAACATCGCAACCGCGCCTGAGCAGCGCGCTTCCGTGCAGGGTGCGCCCGCGAAGGCGGCGACGGAGGCGCGCAAGTGAGCAAAAAAGACCGCGCCCCGGCGTGGCCGATCTACCGCCGTCTGCTGGGGTTCGCAGGGCCGTATCGCAATCTGCTGCTGCTGGCGCTGGCCGGCATGCTGATCGAGGCGGCGGCGGGCTCTGCCTTCATGAAACTGATGGAGCCGGTGGTCGACGAAACCTTCATCCGCAAGAACGCCCAGCTCAGCATGGTCCTGCCGCTGACAATCGTCGGCCTGTTCGTGGTGCGCGGCATCGCTGGCTATATCACCGATGTGTGCATGGGCAAATCCGCGCGCAGTATCGCCCGCGATCTGCGCGTGCGCGTGCTCGGCAAATATCTGCGCCTGCCGGGGTTGCGCTTCGACAGCGAGCCGGTGCCGTCGATGCTGATGCGTCTGGGTTCAGACAGCGACCAGGTCGCCAATGCCGCCGTCGATGCCGCCAAAGTGATGCTGCAGCAGTCGCTGCAGATCCTCGGCGCGCTGGTGGTGATGCTGTGGACCAGCTGGCAGGTGACCATCGCCATCCTGATCATGGCGCCACCGCTGGCAGTGCTGATGGACAAGGTCGCCAAGCGCTATCGCCGTTTCAGCCATCGCGTGCAGGAAAGCGGCGGAAAGCTGCTGCAGGCGGCGGATCAGACGTTGAACAATCAGCAGGAAGTGAAGATTTACGGCGCCCAGGAGGTCGAACTGTCGCGCTATGCCGCACTGGCCGACGAGAATCTGCGCCTGTCGATGAAGGTCGAGTCCACCCGCAGCATTTCCTCGGCGGTGGTGCAGCTGATGGGCGCGATCGGGTTGGCGCTGCTGCTGTTCTTCGCCGGTCGCGAAGCGGCGGCCGGACGCTTGACCGCTGGCGGTTTCGTGACCTTGATGATGTCGATGATGGCGATGATTCCGGCGCTCAAGCAGCTCACCAATGTGCAGAACATGCTGCAGAAGGGCATCGCATCGGCCGAACGCCTGTTCGGCGTGCTTGATGCCGATGAGGAGCGCGACACCGGCACGCAGACCCTCGGCCGCGCGCGCGGTGAACTTGAATTCCGCGACATCGGCGCGCGTTACCCGGGTCAGGGCGAGCCCGCGCTGAGCGACATCCGCTTCGTCGCGAAACCGGGCACCGTCACTGCGATCGTTGGCCGCTCCGGCAGCGGCAAATCCACGCTGATCAAACTGATTCCGCGCTTTTACGAGCCCGCGTCCGGCGGGATTCTGCTGGACGGCCGTCCGCTGTCCGACTATCCGCTCGCCGGTCTGCGCCGGCAGATCGCGCTGGTCGGCCAGCAGGTGATGCTGTTCGACGGCAGCGTCGCCGCGAACGTGGCCTACGGCGAGCTTGCCGGTGTCGGCGAAAACGCAGTGCGCAACGCGCTGGACGCTGCCAATGCCAGCGAGTTCGTCGACAAGCTGTCCGACGGCGCGGAGACCGGCATCGGCAGCAAGGGCGGGCGCCTGTCGGGCGGCCAGCGGCAGCGGCTCGCGATCGCGCGCGCGATTCTGAAAGACGCGCCGATCTTGATCCTCGACGAAGCCACCGCCGCGCTGGATACCGAATCCGAGCGTCTGGTGCAGGACGCCTTGAACCGGCTGATGCCGGATCGCACCACGCTGGTCATCGCGCACCGGCTGTCGACGATCGAGCATGCCGATCAGGTGCTGGTGCTGGATCAGGGCCGGCTGGTGGAGCAGGGCACCCACGCCGAACTGCTGGCGAAAGCCGGGCTGTATGCGCATCTGCACCGGATGCAGTTCCGCGAGTCCGAAGCCGCAGATCTGCAGGCATGAGCAGCCGCGTATGAGTAGCTGCTTATGAGTAGTTGCGCATGAGTAGTTGCGCATGAGCAGCGCGCGGCGACAGCCGCCGGCCTATTGGTTCGATGGCAGCACGCCGCCGTGGTCCGCGCGCCTGCTCTCGGGCGTGTATTCGGGCGTCGTTGCCGCACGCGCAGGCCTGTATCGCAAGGGCATGCTGCGCAGCCTGCGTGCGGGCAAGCCGGTGGTCGTGGTGGGCAATCTCATCGCCGGCGGCAGCGGCAAAACGCCGCTGACCATCGCCATCGTCGAGCGTTTGCGCGCCGAGGGATTCAAGCCCGGGGTCGCCAGCCGCGGCTACGGCCGCGAACAGGCCGGCACTGCGCGATGGGTCGATGCCTCGACCGATACGGTGCTGGGTGGCGACGAGCCGGTGCTGATCGCGCGTCGCACCGGTGCGTCGGTGCGGGTGGATCGCGACCGCGTTGCCGCCGCCCGCGCGCTGGTGGACGCCGGCTGCGACATCGTGGTGTGCGACGACGGCCTGCAGCATTACCGGCTGGCGCGCGATGTCGAAATCGAAGTGATCGACGGCCGTCGCCGCTACGGCAATCGCCTGCCGCTGCCGGCTGGGCCAATGCGTGAGCCGCCGCAGCGCGGGGATCGCTGCCATTTCCGGGTGGTCAACCTTGGCGGCGACGATGGCGAAACCGGTTTCGGCGAATGGCCGATGCGCCTGTGCGCCCAGGATGCCGTGCCGCTGCACGGCCATCGCGGCGCATCGCTGCTGTCGTTCGCAGGACAGCGCGTGCATGCGGTGGCCGGGATCGGCGACCCTGAGCGCTTTTTCGCGATGCTGCGCAGCCTGGATATCGCGGTGGTGCCGCATGCGTTCGCAGATCACCATCGCTATCGCGCCGAGGACTTGCGCTTCGGCAGCGATCTGCCGGTGCTGATGACCGAGAAGGATGCGGTGAAGTGCGCTGGATTCGACAGCGAGCGCTGCTACAGCGTGCCGATCCGCGCGGAGCTGCCGCAAGCGTTCTGGGTGGGGTTGCTGGACCGGCTGAAAGCAGACGTTTGAGCAGTGCTTCCAGAGCTGTCATCCCGAGCGTAGCGAAGGACCTGCTTTATTCTGTATCGAAGTCAAAAAAGCAGGTCCCTCGCTGCGCTCGGGATGACAGAATCATCCGTAGACCACTCACCGCATATCATTCCCCATGCCAGTCATCCCCGATTTCGTCGTCGCCATTCCCGCCCGCTATGCCGCATCGCGGCTGCCCGGCAAACCCATGCGCCTGCTTGGCGGCGAGCCGCTGGTGCTGCACGTCGCGCGCCGCGCGCTGGCCGCGGGCGCGCGCGAAGTCTGGGTCGCCACCGACGATGCGCGTATCGCCGATGCGCTGGCCGGCAGCGGCGTGCGGATTGCGATGACGTCGCCCGACCACGCGTCGGGCACCGACCGTCTGGCAGAATGCGCATCGCTGGCCGACTGGAGCGATGACGTGGTTGTCGTCAACCTGCAGGGCGACGAGCCGTTCGCGCCGGCTGCCGGTATTCGTGCGGTCGCTGAGGGTCTGGTCGCCTCGGGCGCACCGATGAGCACGCTGGCGACGCCGATCGACGATATCTCCGCGCTGTTCGACCCCAACACCGTCAAGCTGGTCCGCGCTGGCAACGGCGATGCCCTGTATTTCAGCCGCGCGCCGCTGCCTTGGCCTCGCGATGCTTTCGCCAGGGATCGCAAAACGCTGCCGCCCGATGGACCTTGGCTGCGTCATATCGGCATTTATGGCTATCGTGCCGGCTTCCTGAAGCTGTTCGCCGCGCTGCCGCCGTCGCCACTGGAGCGGATCGAGTCGCTCGAACAGCTTCGCGCGCTGGAATCCGGGCATCGGATCTCGGTCGAAATGACCCCGGCGGCGTTTCCGCCGGGCATCGACACCCCGGAAGACCTGGAACGCGCCGAACGCCATCTCGCGGCGATGATCGCTACCCCCGTGGACGGAACCTGAGCGATGCGGCTGCTGATGGTGTGTCTGGGCAACATCTGCCGTTCGCCGCTGGCGGAGGGTGCGCTGCGCGCGCATCTGGACCGTTATGGATTGAACTGGATCGAGGTCGATTCCGCCGGCACCGGCGGCTGGCACGCCGGCGAGCCTCCGGACCGTCGCAGCGTTGCGGTCGCGGCTGGGGCGGGAGTGGATATCCGCGCCCAGCGCGCGCGCAAGCTGCGCGCCGCAGATTTCGAGCACTTCGACTGGCTGCTGTGTGCCGACCGCAGTGTGCTGCGCGATGTGCGGGCGATGGCGCCTGCAGGTGCCACTGCGCAGACCGCGCTGCTGCTGGAATGGGCCGGGCAGGGCGCGGGCGCTGACATTCCCGATCCTTATACCGGCGGCGCGGACGACTTCCGAAACGTCTGGGCGATGGTCGATGCGGCGGCGGCAGGCATCGTCGTGCGGCTGGCGCCCGGCCGGCCGGTATGATGGCGCGTTGACGCTCGCACGCAGACTAGGGATCCTCAGCAAGCTATGGATATGTCGCCCGCCCCTGAATTTCCCGCCAGCCTGGAATGGCTGAATCTGGCCAAGCCGCTGCGCATGGGCCAGCTGCGCGGGCGCGTCACTGCGCTCGTCTTCTTCAACGCGGGTTCAGCCTGGTGCCAGCAGCGCCTGGGCGATCTTGCGACGCTGCGCAAACGCTACAGCGAGCACCTGCATGTGGTCGCGATCCATGTGCCGCGCTTCGATCACGAGCGCGATCCCAAACGGGTGGTCAAGCGTCTGCAGCGCGCGCCGCTGGATTTCCCGATCGCCCACGATGCGGACTGGGTGCTGTGGCAGCACTACGGCATCGATGCCTGGCCGACGGTGGTGCTGATCGACGGTCTGGGTCGGGTGCGCGACCGCATCGTCGGCGATACGCCGGTGCGCGAGCTCGATGCGCAGATCGCCAAGCTCCGCGCCGAGGAAGTGCCGCAGTCGCTGAATCTCGAACCTTTCGAACTGCGCCGCAACCGCGAGCCAGACATGCCGCTGCGCTTTCCGATGGGTGTCGCCGCCAACCAGCAGTATCTGTACGTGGTCGATTCGGGCCATCACCGGGTGCTGGAATGCGCGCCTTCGGGCCGCATCCACCGCCAGTTCGGCAGCGGCGGTCCCGGTTTCATCGACGGCCCGATGGAATTGGCTGCGTTCCAGAATCCGCAGGGTCTCTGCCTGCAGCGCGATGCGCTTTACATCGCCGACACCGGCAACCATGCGGTGCGCCGGATCAAACTCAGCACTGGTGATGTCGACACGCTGTGCGGCGCGGGGCGTCCGGGTCAGCCGATCGAGGGCCTGGTCCACGATCCGCGCTCGGTAGCGCTGGATCAGCCGCGTGCCGTTGCGGTGTCGCCGGCGAATGTGATTTGTATCGCCACCGCGGGCGACAACCGGATCTGGGCCTATGACCTCGGCGAGCATTCGCTGCGGCTGCTGGCCGGCTCTGGAGTCATGGATCTGATCGACGGTGAGGGCGCCGCCGCCGCGTTCGCCGGGCCCAGCGCGCTCGCGATCGTCCAGCAGATTCTGTACGTCTGCGATGAAGCCGGCTCTGCGATCCGCAGCGTCCACATGCGCACCCGTCAGGTGACCACGCTGGTCGGGCAGGGCGCATGGCGCTCCGGCAATATCGAAGGTTCGCGCAGCGATGCCCTGCTGCAGCAGCCGCAGGCCTTGTCGCTGGACGGCACCTCGCCGGTGCTCTGGGTGGCCGATAGCGGCAACGATCAGCTGCGTACCCTGCGCCTGGGCGGCGGCGAGCTGAGCACCATCACTCTGCCGCAGCGGCTGCATGGCGCTGCCGGTCTGGCCGTCGTCAACGGCATCGTCTGGATCGCCGATACCGATGCCCATGCGGTGCTGCGTTTCGATCCATCCGACGGCACCCTCCGCCAGATCCCGATCGGCGAATGACCAATCCGATCGGCCCTTCGGTCGACGATGCGTTCGACGGCCGCGCTTATGCCCGTGATCTGACCACCGCGCCGGGCGTGTACCGCATGTATGCCGCTGACGGCAGCCTGCTGTACGTGGGCAAGGCCGCGGCGCTGAAGAAGCGCGTCGCCAGCTATTTCACCAAAGCGCTGCCCACCCGCACCGCATCGATGGTCGCGCAGATCGCGCGGATGGACGTCACCGTCACCCGCACGCCGACCGAAGCGTTGCTGCTGGAAAACCAGCTGATCAAATCGCTGCATCCGCGCTACAACGTGATGCTGCGGGACGACAAGAGCTATCCCTACATTGTGCTGACCCGTGAATCGTGGCCGCGGATCGCGTTCCATCGCGGTGCGCGGTCGCTGCCCGGCCGCTACTTCGGCCCGTATCCCAGCGTGCTGGCGGTGCGCGATACGCTGAACCTGATGCAGAAGATTTTCCGTCTCCGCAGCTGCGAGGACAGCGTATTCCGCAACCGCTCGCGGCCCTGCCTGCAGTATCAGATCGGCCGCTGCAGTGCGCCGTGCGTGGGCTTGGTGCAGGCCCGCGACTATGCCGATGCCGTGCGTCAGGCGACGATGCTGCTGGACAGCCGCAGCGACGATCTCACCACCGAGCTGACCACGGCGATGGAGACCGCCAGCCAGCGCCTGGATTTCGAAGAAGCGGCACGGCTGCGCGATTTGGTGGCATCGATCCGCAAACTGCAGTCGCGGCAGTACGTGGACGGGCATGCGGCCGACCTGGACGTACTGGCCTGCGCGATGCGCGGTGCGCAGGCCTGCGTGCTGATGCTGATGTTCCGCGACGGCCGCAATCTGGGCACCCGCAGTTTTTTTCCGAAGACCAACGGCGAGGACAGCGCGGAGGAAGTGCTGGGCGCGTTCGTGTCGCAGTATTACGCCGAACAGACACCGCCGCGCGAGATCGTGCTGGATCGCGATATTCCCGAGCGCGAACTGATCGAAGAGGCACTGGGTGCGACTGCTGGCCGCAAAGTGCAGATCAAGACCAGCGTGCGCGGCGAACGCGCCGGGTATCTCGATCTGGTCCGCCGCAACGCCGAGCAGACGCTGGCTGCCGAGATCGGCAGCAATGCCGCGCAGCGCGCGCGCGCCGAGGCGCTGCGCGACCTGCTGGGCCTGGACGAGGTGCCGCAGCGGATCGAATGCTTCGATATCAGCCACACCATGGGCGAGGCGACGGTGGCCTCCTGCGTGGTGTTCGATGCCGACGGCCCGGTGCGCGGCCAGTATCGCCGCTACAACATCGAGGGCACCGCGCCGGGCGACGATTACGCCGCGATGCGCCAGGCGCTGGAGCGCCGGTTCCGCAAAGCGGCCGAAGCTGCCGAAGCTGTGGAGATCGCCAAGAGCGCAGTCGAAGCTGATGTGGCGCCCGCCCCAGGCGAATCGGCTGCCAAGCCACGCGCAGTGCTGCCGGATCTGCTGCTGATCGACGGCGGCGCCGGTCAGGTTGCCCAAGCCCACGCAGTTTTGGCTGATTTCGGCATCGTCGATGTGCATGTTGTAGGCGTCGCCAAGGGCGAGGCCCGCAGGGCCGGCGACGAGACCCTGCTGTTGCCGGACGGCCGCGAACTGCGGCCCGGTGCGGGCTCAGCGGGTCTGCAGCTGATCCAGCAGGTCCGCGACGAAGCGCACAGGTTCGCGATCACCGGTCACCGCGGACGGCGGCAGAAAGCCAGAAACGTGAGCCGGTTGGAGGATATTCCGGGCATCGGGCCGCGCCGACGCGGTAATCTGTTGCGGCATTTCGGCGGATTGGGTGGCCTGAAGGCGGCGGGGATCGAGGAGATCGCCCGGGTCGAGGGCATCAACGCCGCGCTGGCCGAGCGCATCTACACGACGCTGCACGGCATCGAACCACAAGGATCCATATGAAGTTGACGGTGCCGACTCTGCTGACGCTCGCGCGGATAGTGATGATTCCTGTGCTGGTGCTGGTGTTTTATCTGCCTTATGGATGGAGCAACTTCGCCTCCGCCGCGGTCTTTGCGCTGGCGGCGCTGACCGACTGGCTGGATGGCTGGGTTGCCCGCCGCTACGACCTGCATTCTGCGTTTGGCGCATTTCTCGACCCGGTCGCCGACAAATTGATGGTGGCAGTGGCGCTGTTTCTCATCGTTCAAGGCCATCCGACGCCGTGGATGGCGTTCTGGGCAGCCGTCATTGTCGGCCGCGAGATCGCCGTTTCGGCGCTGCGCGAATGGATGGCGGAGATCGGCCAGCGCGCCACCGTGAAGGTCGCGGTCATCGGCAAAATCAAGACCATGGCGCAGATGTTCGCATTGCTTTGCCTGCTGTATTCGGTGATTCCGGGCGTCAAGCCCGCACCGTGGCCGGGCGACGTGATCTTCCATATCGGCGACTGGATGTTGGCCGCTGCGGCGCTGCTGACGCTGTGGTCCGGCGCCCAATATCTGATGGCTGCATGGCCGGCTTTGATGGCCGATGAAGGCAAGAGTGTTGACAGTTCCGCAGCAGCCGTTAAAATTCCGATTCCACCGCGGGAATAGCTCAGTTGGTAGAGCACGACCTTGCCAAGGTCGGGGTCGCGAGTTCGAGTCTCGTTTCCCGCTCCAGATTCAGACAAGCCCCGGTTCGCCGGGGCTTGTTGTTTCGGAATTAAAGTCAGAAACGTATCAAATTCAACGTCACCGGCCTGGTGGCAGAGTGGTCATGTAGCGGCCTGCAAAGCCGCGTACGCCGGTTCGATTCCGACCCAGGCCTCCATCTTTCTGAAGAACCCGCTTTGGCGGGTTTTTTGTTGTGCCTGCGCTTCGTGTCTGCGCGCTCAGAGTTTCAAATCGCGTCCCGCTCAGGCACCCTATGCGCATGCCCGGGTGGCGAAATGGTAGACGCAAGGGACTTAAAATCCCTCGCTCGAAAGGGTGTGCGGGTTCGAGTCCCGCCCCGGGCACAATTCCATTCACGTTTGGGAACCGAGAACAATCGGCTCATTAGCGCGCAGCGGCGCGCTCATCGTTGCAATGGCTTGAAGTCTTCGCGGCGCGGTTCGATTCGGTTCCAACTACAGACATCATCGGTGCGCAAGTCGGCGCATCGACTCGCGCGATCTCCGCGCACTCTGCCGGAGGCTGCATGTCGCGCTACGCCACTTTTATCGCCAGCCTCGTTCTGACTGCCGCATGCGTGATCGCAGCGGCGTTTCTCGGCGGCGCCTGGATCTGGGGCATCGCGATTTTCGGCGCAGTCGCAGCGCTCGGAACTTGGGATTTGCTGCAGACTCGCAGCACCTTGCGCCGCAACTATCCGATCCTTGCGCATTTCCGCTATGGGCTGGAATCCATCGGCCCGGAGATGCGGCAGTATTTCATCGAATCCGATATCGCCGAGGTGCCGTATTCGCGCCAACAGCGCGCACTGATCTACCAGCGCGCGAAAGCGGTGAACGACACCCGGCCGTTCGGTACGCAGCAGGATGTGTACGGCAACGAATACGAGTGGATCAATCATTCAGTGATGCCCACCGATATCGCATCGTCCGATTTCCGCATCCGCATCGGCGCGCAGTCGGCGCAGCCCTACGACGCCAGCGTGTTCAACATCTCGGCGATGAGCTTCGGTGCGCTGTCGGCCAATGCGATCCGCGCGCTGAATGCAGGCGCGAAGCGCGGCGGCTTTTACCACGACACCGGCGAGGGCTCGATCTCGCCGTACCACCGCGAACACGGCGGCGATCTGGTCTGGGAAATCGGCAGCGGCTATTTCGGCTGTCGCAACGACGACGGCACTTTCAGCGATGAACGCTTCGTCCAGAACGCAAGCGATCCGCAGGTGAAGATGATCGAGTTGAAGCTGTCGCAAGGCGCCAAGCCCGGGCACGGCGGTGTGCTGCCGGCGGCGAAGGTCAGCGCTGAGATCGCCGCGACGCGCGGCGTGCCGCAGGGCGTGGACTGCGTGTCGCCGTCGCGCCATTCGGCGTTTTCAACGCCGATCGAGCTGCTTGAATTCGTCGCGAAGATGCGCATGCTGTCCGGCGGCAAGCCGACCGGGTTCAAGCTCGCTATTGGGCATCCCTGGGAGTGGTTCGCCATCGCCAAAGCGATGAACGAAACCGGGCTGCTGCCGGATTTCATCGTGGTCGACGGCGGCGAGGGCGGTACCGGCGCGGCGCCAGCAGAGTTCATCGATCACGTCGGCGTGCCGATGCACGAAGCGCTGATGCTGGTGCACAACACGCTGGTCGGCCTGAATCTGCGCGACCGCGTGCGCATCGGCGCGGCGGGGCGCATCGCCAGTGCGTTTGACATTGCGCGCACGCTGTCGATGGGCGCGGACTGGTGCAACGCCGCGCGCGGCTTCATGTTCGCGCTGGGCTGTATCCAGGCGCAGAGCTGTCACACCAGCCGCTGCCCGACCGGCATCGCCACGCAGGATCCGTCGCGCTGGCGCAAACTCGATGTGCCCGACAAATCAACGCGCGTGCATCAGTTCCATCACCACACGCTCAAGGCGCTGCGTGAGCTGCTGTGTGCAGCGGGTCTGGAACATCCGTCGCAGCTTGGGCCGGAACACGTCCTGCGCCGGGTGTCGTCGGTCGAGGTGCGTTCGATGGCTGCGCTGTACCGTTTTCTCGAACCCGGTGAACTGCTGGCGGGCACGAGCGATCACGCGGTGTTTCGCGATTACTGGCAGGATGCCAGAAGCGATGCGTTTGGGCCGCCGGCACGTGTACTCGCGCTACGGAGCAGCAAGTCGCACTGAAGACCCGGCTGGATGTTTCGCGATGTCCCCGAAAGCATCCACGCTTCTATTCGATCGAGATCAATCGGCCCGTGCAGACATCCAGCGCATCGAGTTCCGCATTTCAGACGCGATCAATTCGCAGGCGACTGCTGCGGGCGATGCTGTGGATGGTCGCCATCGCCCTCCTGGGTTTGCTGGCCTTGGTTGCAGCGGTCACGCAGCCATTCGTTTCTCCGGTCCGGCATCAGTCTCCGTCTCCGTCCGTCGACGCCGTGCGGCTTGCCGTTCACGTAAAATATCTTTCGATCGATCTTTTCCCGCGAAGCGCCGATCGGCTAGACAACACCGAGCGGGCTGCAAAGTATGTGTTCGACGAATTCAAAGCCGCAGGCGCAAGGGTTTCAATTCAGGACGTGATCGTTCGCGGTGCGAAGTATCAGAACATCATCGCCAGATTCGGGCCGCAGGACGGGGCGTTGATTGTCGTGGGCGCCCACTACGACTCTCACGGCGATGCTGCGGCCGGCGCGATGTTTTCCCGCGGATTCACGGTCGATACGCACACGCCCGGCGCCGACGACAATGCCAGCGGCGTCGCTGGTCTGATCGAACTGGCCCATCTGCTGGGCCAACGGCCGCCTTCCCGCGCGGTCGAACTGGTCGCCTATGCGCTGGAGGAGCCTCCTTACTTCCGCACGGACGACATGGGCAGCGTCCGTCATGCGCGCTCGCTTTCGACATCGAAACGCGAGGTCAGGCTGATGCTGTCTTTGGAAATGATCGGCTTCTTCAGCGATGCGCCGGGGAGTCAAACTTTTCCCGTCCCTGTCATGCAGCATCTGTACCCGGATCGCGGCAATTTCATTGCGCTGGTTGGTGAGCTGGGCGATGTCGCAAACATGCGCAGGGCCAAGGCGCTCATGTCCGGCGGATCCGACTTGCCCGTGTATTCCATCAATGCGCCCGCGCTGCTGCAGGGAATCGATTTTTCAGACCATCGAAGCTATTGGGCCGAAGGTTATCCGGCGCTGATGGTGACCGACACCGCTTTCTTCCGCAATACGCTATACCATCGTGCCGGCGACACCTACGAGAAACTCGACTATCGACGGATGGCGCAGGTCGTGCAGTCGGTGTTCGCGCTGGTTCAACAATACTGAGCATAGTGGAGAACAAAGGTTGCGCTGGTTTTCAGCGCAACCTTTGTTAGTGACGTTTCGATTGCTACATCGCTCAACAAGTATCTGTAGCCAGTCTTGTCAGAAATTTTTCAAGATATACGGAAAGCGTATCGGTAGAGCGGCCTGACCAGCCATTCGGCTGTTGAAAACCAGGCCGCTGGAGTGCACCGAAGTCACCCACACAGCGGCCTGAAGGCCGCTCTACCGACGATCAAGTGTGAGTGACCGGTTCCCCATCGGAGATTGCTGAGTTTTTGAACAGGCTTTAGCGCTGACTCTTCACCCAACGATCAATCTTCGCATCCAGCACATCCAGCGGCACCGAGCCGTCCTTCAGCACTTCGTCGTGGAACGCCTTGATATCGAACTTGCGTCCCAGCGCTTTTTCCGCGCGGGCACGCAGCTCGGTGATCTTCATCTGGCCGGTCTTGTAAGCCAGCGCCTGGCCGGGAATCGCCATGTAGCGTTCGGCTTCGGACACCGCGTCGGTTTCGCTGGTCGCTGAGTTTTCCAGCATGTATTTGATCACCTGTTCGCGGGTCCAGGCCTTGCTGTGGAAGCCGGTGTCGACGACCAGCCGGATCGAGCGCCACAGTTCGTTCTGCAGCATGCCGAAGTACATGTACTGATCGGTCAGGATCCCCAGCTCCTTGCCGATGGTTTCCGAATACAGGCCCCAGCCTTCGATGTACGCGGTCTCGCCGCCGAAACGGCGGAAGTTCGGCAGACCTTTCAGCTCCTGCTGCAGCGCGATCTGGAAGTGATGGCCCGGTTTGGCTTCGTGCAGAAACAGATCCTCGCTGTCCCAGGTTTTACGGCTGGGCAGGTCATAGGTGTTGACGTAGAAAATACCTGGACGCGTGCCGTCTTCGTTCGGCGGGAAGTACTGGCCGCCCGCGGCGGACTGGGCACGAAACGGTTCGACCGGACGGATCTCGAAGCCCGCTTTGGGCTTCAGATTGAACATGCGGTCGAGGCCGGGCTCCAGCTGCGCCTCGATGCTGCGGTAATGCGTGAGCAACGCTTCTTCGGATGCGAACTCGAACTTTTTGTCCGTGTTCACATATTTGAAGAAGTCCTGCAGCGAACCCTTGAACCCCACCTGCTGCATGATCTTGCGCATTTCGCCGTGGATGCGCGCGACCTCATCGAGCCCGGTCTGGTGGATCTGCGCCGGCGTCCGCCGCGTGGTGGTATTGAGATACGCATTGAACGCGTACCACGCCTGACCGTTCGGCAGGCCGCCCATACCAGCACTGTCGCGGCAGGCCGGCAGATATTCTTTGGCGATGAAATCGCGCATGCGCCGGTAGGCCGGCATGATGTCCTGCTCGATCATGACGGTGTATTCGGCCGTGATCCGGGTTTTGTCGGCATCCGGGAAATCAGCCGGCATATTCTTGATCGGGCCCCAGAACAGCGTCTTGTCGGCCTGATCGGCAATCAACGCGTCGAACTGCGGCAGGACCTTCTTCATCAACACTTTCGGCTGCACCACGCCTTGGCGCATGCCTTCACGCATGTTGAGAATCGCCTGATCGAAGATCGGCACCAGTTTCGCGCCACGGGCGCGCCAGTCGTCGTAGTCCTTCACCGTCTTGAACGGCTGGGCGTTGCTGCCGGAGCCGAGTTGAGCGGCGAGGCCGGCGATATTGGTGAATTGATCGACTGGCATCAGATGGTTCGGATATTTCTCGCCCTCCAGCGTGTCCTTGGCGTTCTTGACGAAGATGTCGTAGCTCAGGCGGTCCTGTCCGCTCAGCCCATCGGAGCCGACGGCCTCGACACGTTTGAGCCACGTCACGGTGAAATCGTGCGCCTCTTTGCGCGATGCCTCGGTCAGGAAGTTCGGCAGCTGGTCGTTGTATCGATTGTCGCCTTGGAAGGTGGCCTGCAGCGGATTGAGCTTCAGCGATGCTTCCCAGAATTCCGAGTACAGACGATCGAGACGCTGCGTCTTCGATTCCGTGGATTCGGCTGTCGTGGCCGTTGCCGCGTGTGCGGCAAGGGGCAGGGCGGTGGTGCCGATCAGCGATGCGGCGATGGCGAGTGCGATCAGCGCGGGTCTGCGGATGGAAGCGGTGGCGGTCATGACAGCTCCAGCATGGATTGCCGATTGAACGGCGGCGGGGGATGGACGTGCGGCGCGAAGTCGCAGGCAAGGCGGAAGCCTCGCCGGAAAGCGGGCAGAGGGCATCGGCCAAAGGTCATTGCCCACGATGGCATGCGCGAACGGCCAACGACGACAACGCGATGCCGTCGGGCCGCGACCTGGTGCTGCGGCCGAACGACGCATCCGCATCTGATTTCTATAGCGCGGCGTTGTCCGTCCGCGTGCGGTGCTTCGCGGTGGCGCTTGTCGCCGAGAACACAACCGTGAACATCGGGTCTGGGCCCGACCTACATTTCGCGCACCAGCCTGAAGCCCACGTCGTCGTAGCCGCGCTGCGCTTCCAGCGGGCGACCGCCGCCGGCGCCGCGCCAGCTGCGGCCCGCGGTCATGCGCTTCGCGCAGCTGCCGCCGGTGCAGTCATTGAGCCATTCCGCCACGGCTTTGCCGCTGTCGCTGCGGGATGCCGCCTGGGCCTCCGCGGCCGTAGGCAGGCGATAGCGATGATTGCCGCGCTGACTGTGCCAGCGCGCGTAGGCTTCGGCGTCCTGCCAGGAAACGCAGACGACAGATGCACCGCTTGGCTGTTCGAACCCCGGCGCCTCCCAGGTCCGCGGCGCGAGCACGCGCAGCAGCGAGGCGCGTTCGCGGCACAGCGCAGGCTGACGCTTGGTGGCCTTCGCGAATTCGGCGTAGGCATTGCGGCTCACCGAGCTGCGTGACACCGCGACCACCTTGCCGCCCGCATCGACCAGGGTCATGTCGCCGATATTGTCGGCGACGCGATCGCCGGGCTGCGCGATCCTGCTCGCGCGCGACTGCAGCGCCGCAATCTGGACACTGTCCATGCCCAGCGTTTTCGCCGAAGCCACTACCCGCTGCGCCGCGCTGCGATCCGCTTTCGCCTGTGCCTGGCCCATGCGCGTCGAGAGCGCGGCGTTCAGTGCTTTGCGGGACTGCGCCATCATCGCCGGACCACGCGCCGGATCCTGTTCGGCCAGTCGCTGCATGCGGCTGAGCAGATCGCGCACCGGCGCATCTTCGCCTTTGAGCACCCGCTGTGCGCTTTCGTCGCCCAGCGCAGCCAATAGACGGCCGCTGATCGCGGACAGACCGATATGGCTTGGATCCGTGCGCCACGCGGCCATCACGCTGTCGTAGGCGTTGTTGCCAGGAGGCGCGATGAGTCGGCGCTGCTGCAACTGTTCACCAGCGGCGGCGATAAACGGCTGCGCGGCCGATTCCGGCGCCGCACGCAGCATCGAGTCGGTCGGGTCCAGCTCCGGCGCGCCAAGAGTGGGATCGATACCGCTGGCCGTCGGTGCTTGTGCAGGGCGGTCCTCGCGCGTTCCGGCGATGCCCGCAAGCGTGCGTTCAACATTGTGTCGATCGAGCTGCAGCATCGTTGCGACGGCGCCGATGCTGACCGCAGCGATCACGGCAACCGCAGCCAGCTGTTTCGGGCCGAAGCGGCCGATCATCCTGGCATAGGCGGCGCGCAGCGGCTGCCGTTTCTCATGCGGCACGCGGCGCATCGCTTCCAGCATGTCCTGCGCATCGGTGAAGCGTTCGATGGGCGATTTGGCCAGCGCACGGTCGAAGAAACGCTGCCATTGGCCCAGATGCGGCGGCAGGCGCGGAATCGGGTCCTGCACATGCTTGAGCGCCATCGACAGCCCGTCTTCGGCCATGTACGGCAGCTTGCCGACCAGCATTTCCCAGGCCAGCACGCCGAGGCTGTAGAGATCCGCGCGCAGATCCACCTCGCTGCCGCGCGCCTGTTCGGGTGCCATATAGGCGGTGCTGCCCACGGCCACGCCGGCGGTGGTGACCCGTGACCCATAACCGCGGCGCAGCGCGATGCCGAAATCGGTGAGCATCGGCCGCTCGGCTTCGTCAAACAGCACATTCTCGGCCTTGACGTCGCGATGGATCACGCCGCGGCTGTGGGCGAAAGCCAGGGCGCTGAGCAGCGCCTCAAGGATTTCCCGTACCCGCGATTCGTCTCGGGTCAGGTTGCGCTTGCCCAGATGCCCGCGCGGCAGCACCGGCATTACGTGATACGGCTGGCCTTCCGCGGTGCGCCCGACCTCGTGGATATGAACGATGTGCGGGTGGTCGAGGCGGGCGATGGTGCGGGCCTCGTTCTCGAACCGCCGACGGCCGATGTCGTCCGCCAGCCCCTCCTGGCGCATCAGTTTGATGGCCACCTCGCGCCCCAGCGACAGCTGATGGCCAAGGTAAACCGTGGACATGCCGCCATGCCCGAGAATTTTCAGCAGGCGGTAACCGGCGATCTCCGGCCATCCTTCCTGCTCTTCTTTTTGCGTAAAACCCATTGCAACTCCCCCTGTTACCGGTTGAGCATACCGAAGCCGGCGTGCGGCGTGAATGGACCTCAAGACTGTTTGCTGACGGTATGCTCGTCTTTCAACGGGAAATCGGGCGGAATGTTCCAGATGTCGTTCAGCACATGGTCGAAACGGGTGGCGCAGGGCCTGCTGGGAGTCGCACTTCTGGTGGTGGCGACATGGGCAATGTCACGGTTTGTGGGGCCGACCAAGGCGCAGGAACAAGCGCTCGCGACCATGCGTCGGTTACCGCCAGCGGTGGGCCGAAATGCCTTCGAAGCGCTGTGGTTGTTGCCCTACGATGTGCCCGAGTCGCAGCGGGGCCGAATCGTTGCCGAAGACCTGCGCCGCCTCGCGGCGCCATCGGGCGGTCATGAAACGGTCGCCACCGCAACGAAGAAGGCCCTGATCAGCGATCGGCGAATCGTTCGCCCCGGGTCAGAACCGAATCTATTGCGATTCGAGTGCGCTGGAAATCCGGCGGGCTGCATGCTTTCCAGCATCGCCAGCCCGAATTTCGACGTCTACAGCGGACGTATCCAGGACGCCAATGTCAAATTGAGACTGATCGCCGTTCTGGTCCGTTTACGTGCGGATACGCGCGACCAGCGGCCGTTCGATGTCCGGTTTCGATCCGCTGCGGCTGGCGTGTTTGCGCCGGAACGGGCTGTCGGCATCGACGCCGACGGACTTGCCTTGCAGATGCGCCATTACGACGCATGGCGCGGTGAATACTCGAAAATGCGTCTTCCCGAGTATTTCCACACCTCGGGCGCGACCGCTTCACGCTGAAGGCGTCTGCCGTTTTCTGCGCACATGCAGCTGCTTGCGCGCGCGGGCGACGACTTCGCCGTCGGCATCGACGATCTCGGTCACCAGCCAGCGCAGATGTTTGTCTCCACCTGCGGTGGCAGCGCGGATCTCGTCGAGCGTCGCGTCATCGAGCCGGAAATGCGCGCGCACGGTGCCGCGACCGGGTTTGACAAATGCGATCTCGCCGGCCTTGTCCCATACGATGTAGTCGCGGCCCAGTGCGTGGATGGCGAGCAGCATCCAGAACGGGTCGGTCATTGCGAACAGGCTGCCGCCGAAATGCACGCCGACGTAGTTGCGATTCCACCAGTGCGCCCGCAGCTCGACCTCGACGTGACGCCAGTCCCCGGCGATCTTGCGAACGCGGATGCCGGAGAAGAGAAACGGCGGCCACAGATTCATCATCCAGCGCAGGCGCCGCGCGGTGATTTCGCGTGCCATGCGACGGTCAGACCAACAGCAGCGAAGACATCTTCCGGCGGTACTGGCCGACCAGATCCTCGTCTTCGATAATCCGGAAGGCATCGATCAGCGCCCTGCGCGGCAGGCCGTCGTCGAAACCGCGATCGCGGCGGAGCATTTCAAGAAAGTGTTCGAGACCTGCCTGCGAACGACCCGCCACAATGTCGTGCACGCCGATCAGGTGACGCGCCCGCAGATCGCCATCGTTGGCGGCGAGCGCCGCCTGCAGCGCTTCCATAGACGGTGCGTGTGTCAGCAGCGCCGCGAAGCCCAGGCGGGCCCGGGCGCGTATCGCACGGTCGTCGGTCGACAGATTGGCGGGCAGGGCGTCAAGCAGGTGCGAGACCTCGTCGATTTCGCCGGTCTGCAGCAGTGCGACGGCAAGATCGAGCTTCAGGCCGTCCTGTTCGGGCGCCGCATCGATTTCATCGCGCAGGCGCGCGACCTCCGCGCCTGGATCGATGGCCGCCGGGGACGCTTCTTCGGCGACGGGCGCCTCCACAGCAAGGGGTTCGATACCGTGATGTTTGAGGAATTCGCGCAACTGACCGTCGGTCAGCGCGCCCTGGAAGCCGTCCAGCAGCTGGCCATCCTTCATCAGCACCACGGTCGGGATCGACCTGATCTGGAACGCCGCGCCCAGTTCCTGTTCGGCTTCCACATCCACCTTGGCCAGCAGGAACGCACCGCCGAACTCGGCCGCCAGCGCTTCCAGCATCGGCCCGAGGACCTTGCACGGGCCGCACCATTCGGCCCAGAAATCCAGCAACACCGGAATCTGCATGGAACGCTGCAGGACATCCTGCTCGAAGCTTTGGGCGGTGGCGTCGAAAACGTGAGGCAAGTCGGAAGACATCCGGTGATTCCGTGGTGTTGGGTCTGCGTTATTGTGCCAGCGGATCGGCATTGCAAGGAGTTGGCGGGGATCGGTCCAACTCGTCGGTCCCATTCGTCGGTACGCCCTGCTGGCGTGCGGGTGCCGGCTACTGTCCCATCAGCAGATTGGCCGGCGAATACTGGTCGGTCAGCGGCCGATAACCGACGACCCTCGGCTGCACGTGCGAGTCCAGTTCGCCCGGAAATATCCCGAGCTTCCACAAACGAGGTTGAAGGATTGCGTTGTTCTTGCGCAGGGTCGCCGCCGGCGGCAGCCCGTCTCTTCCGACCACCAGAATCCTGCTTCCCAGCGGCATGTCCAGAACACGGGTTTCGCCGAACACAGCCTGATAGGTGGCCGCTTCGTAAGGAGCCAACAGTCCCTGCGAAAAAGTATTGGACGAGACCACGCCGCCGGGCGCGAGCAGCGACTTTACGTCGCCAATGAACTCGCGCGTCATCATGTGTTCCGGCACGTAGAAACGGCCGAACGCATCGATCACGATCAGGTCGTAACGGACGCCGGCGCGAACCTGCCGGCGCACAAAAATACGGCCGTCGCCGATGTGCGTGCGCAGATGGGCATCTTCGCGGTAGCCGAAATACCGCTTCGCCACCTTGACGACGGCTGGATCCACTTCGATCACGTCGATCTGCATCGCAGGGTCGATCCGACGGATCGCTCTGGGAATCACGCCGCCCCCGAGGCCGATCACAAGCACCTTCTTGGCGCCAGGATTGGCCACCAGGCCAGCGAACACGCCACGCGAATACGGAAGAGAAAGTGTATTCATATTGTTCATGAAGACGCAGCTTTGCAGCCCGCCGCGCCGCGAAAAGGACATGCAGCGGTTGCCTTCGCTTTCGATGACCATGATGTCGCGGTACATCGATTTTTCACGATGTACGACGTCGCCGCCATGGACTTTTTCGACTGTGCGGGAGCAGCCGACCGCCGTCAGCAGAAGGATGGCGAGCAGTTCAAGACGCATCACGGTTACGCCCGACCAGATAGAGCGCGACACCGATCGCGAACGAGATCGCGATCAGCCCGATAATAATAGTGTTGATTTCGAACAGCAGCACCAGGTAAAAAGTCGTGAGGATGGTGCCCCCGGCGGAGCCGAGCGTCGAAGCGAAGTAAAGCCGTCCGGCCGACTGCCCCGAGCGCTCGACGTTCTGGATCAACAGACGCACTGCATAAGGCGAAACCATGCCAGAAAACAGTGTGGGCACGCTGAACATCAGCGATGCTGCCGCCAGCGAGCCATATCGCGGATCCTGGATCGAAAACGACAATGCGTCGAAAACGACGTCGCTGAACAGGATGACCGGTAATGTGAACACCGCTTCCGCCATCAACAGCAGTCCAAGGCCCATCAGCTTGGGCGACCGCAGCGACAGTTGACCACCGATGAGGTAGCCGATTGCCAGCGCAGTCATGAATACCGCGATCAAGGCACCCCAGACGAAGATCGAATTCCCGAAATACGGCGCCAGCAGACGTCCGCCGAGGAGTTCTACGCCCATCACGAAAAAGCCGCTCCAAGCGGCGGCGAAATAGAGTGCGGGGTTGCGCCAGCGCGGAAATGCCGTTGGGTTGACACGCTTGATCTGTGGTTCTGCCGTTCCGGACAGGCTGACTGACATGGAGGTTCCTTCGGGAGTCGTGAAATGGATTGTGCCCAGTCGAAGCCTCGTGTAGCAATGTAAGATTTACTTGACATTGAAAAATCGATAGGTACTGTTTAACGTACATATTGTAAAAAATATATTACACAAACGAAACCGACAAATGAGCGTACGGCAAAAGTTGGTATGGGCCAGATGGATTTTGCTGACGGTGCTGACGGTGCTGACGGGCTGTTTGGTCTGGCAGCTGTTTTTTGTCGATGTCGCGCTGGGCAGCATCATGCGGACTGGCAGCCAGTGCGGGATGTGCTTTCCGGGATGTGTGACATCGTTTTTTTCTATGTGCTGATCGTCAGCGATTCAAAGAAAAAAGTGATTGAAGATGAGCGTGATCGTTCAATTGCTGCGGTTGCGAATCATATCCGGTTATGGACAATGACTTTGACTGTGCTTGTCTCTGCCGCAGTCATTGGAATGGATGCCTATGCTTTTTTGCTTGCCAGAATGTCTGGCGGATGGAGTCTTCAGTGAGCATATTGCAATATTGTCGTGACCGGTTTTGACGCGGCTATGATCATCATGCCGATCAGCAACCAGATTCGCCGTCTGCGCTTCGAGCGCGACGAGATGACCCAGGAAGCATTGGCCAATCGATGCGGCGTGACCCGGCAGACGATCATCGCGCTGGAAGCGGGGCGCTACGGACCATCGCTGGAACTGGCGTTCAAGATCGCACGTGCGTTCGCAGTAGGCGTTGAGGATGTGTTCCAGTGGAAGCAAGACGCATGAGCCGATACGTACGCATCGCTGGCCCGAGCGCTCTGGGGTTGTTCGTTACCGCTGCGTCCGTGTGTGGCGCAATGCTCGACGGTTATTCGCATCGCGAACATCCCTTGGCCCTGCTCGGCGCGGCTGGCGTTCATGGCGCGCTGCTTTTCAATGCCTGCGCATTCGTATTGCCGGGGATATCGGTAGCGGTCGCAGTGTGGATGATGCGCTCGGCGATGCCCTCCGCTGCGGATCTGCGGGCGCGGGTTGGAATGCAGCTCATGGTGCTGTCGGCGCTCGCGTTCGCGGCGCAGGGACTGTCGCCGTTGAATGCAGATGACCTCACCGGCCCGGCCAACGCGCGGCATGCGTTGGCTTGGACCCTATGGTGGATCGCATTCGCCGCCGGTGGCGTACTGCTTGCGTTCGGCGGACTGTCTCCGCCGTTCAGGCGGCTGTCGATGCTGTCGGCGCTAGTGGTGCTGGCGCTGGCATTGCCGCCTTGGCCAGGAGCAATGGCGGCATTCGCGCCAAGGTTGGCTTACGTGGGGTGGTTTGTCTGGGCGGCCGTCGCGCCGCGATTGATAGTAGGACGCGACCGCAACCGGCTCAGCCATGTTTCAGCTTCAAGCCCAGAATCGTCCCGGAAAGAATGAAGGTGACGATGTTCGCGAGAATCATCGGCATCGAGTTCAGCGCGATGCCGTAAGCCAGCCAGAAACCGATGCCGATGGTGAAGACCACATACATGCCCAGCGAAATACTGCGCGTGTCGCGGGTGCGGATGGTCTTCACCGCCTGCGGAACGAAGGCGAGGGTGGTCATGATTGCGGCCAGATAGCCGGCCCATTCCATATTTGCCATCATTCCGCTCACTTCGCGTCATCGGGCTGCTTGTAAATCACACCGTCTTTCATCACGAAATCGACGTTCATCACGACACCGATGTCTTTCAGCGGGTCGCCGGGCACGGCGACAATATCGGCACGCTTGCCGGGTTCAATCACGCCTTGATCGTCGACCCCCAACACTTCCGCAGCGAGCAGCGTCGCCGACTGCAGTGCGTACGCAGCCGGAATGCCGGCTTCCACCATCAGCATGAATTCGCGCGCATTTTCGCCATGCGGGCTGACGCCCGAGTCGGTGCCGAAGGCGATCTTCACGCCGGCCTTGTAGGCCTTGCCGGCGGTATCCTGGATCAATGCGCCGATCCGCGCGGCCTTGGGGCGGATGACGTCGGGGAAGTAGCCATCGATCTTCGCCTTGTCGGCGACGAAGCGGCCGGCGGCGATTGTCGGCACATACCAGGTACCTTTCTGCTTCATCAAGGTCATGATTTCGTCGTTCATGTAGGTGCCATGCTCGATGCTGGTCACGCCACCCAGCACCGCGCGCTTCATGCCTTCCGCACCATGCGCATGCGCGGCAACCCGATAACCGTAGTCGCGGGCGGTCTCGACTACTGCCCGGATCTCGTCGACCGTGAACTGGGGAGCGTCGCCCGATTTCGCATAGCTCAGCACGCCACCGGTGGCAGTAATCTTGATGACATCGCTGCCTTCCTTGTAGCGCTGGCGTACCGCCTGGCGCGCGTCTTCGGCTGAATTTACAACGCCCTCGGTCGGGCCGGGAGGGCCGACCAGATGGGCGAGGGTGGCGTTATAGCCGTTGGTGGGATCGGCGTGGCCGCCAGTGGTGCCGATGGCAGTACCCGCCGCCCAGATCCGTGGCCCCTCGATCAGTCCCTGATTGATCGCATCGCGCAGATGCGGGCTGACCTCGCCGCCGAGATCCCGCACGCTGGTGAAACCGGCCATCAGGGTCTTGCGCGCGTAGCCGACCGAGCGGAACGCGAAATCGACCTGGTCAAGCCGGAATTCTTCTTCGTAAGTGCGTGGACTGGACTGGTCGCCCAGATGCACATGCAGATCGGTCCAGCCGGGCGTACAGGTATGACCGGACAGGTCGATGGTCTTCGCGCCTTCGACGCCGGCATGCCCGGCGCGGATTTCCGCGACTTTGCCGTCGCGCACGATCACAGTGTGCGCGCCCACCATCTGCGCCTTGCTGCTGTCAAACAGACGCTCGCACTGAAGCGCGATATCGGCGGCATGGGCATTCAGCGGCAGGAGGCAAACGACCGAGATGGCGGCGGCGAGTGCGGAGCGATGCATGGCGGAAGTCCTCATGGGCGTCCCGCCGATCATAACGGTTCGCGGCGCCGCGGTCGCCCGAGCGCCGCGAGCGCCTTACATCTTGATCACCATCGGCTCGATCTTCACCGACGGCATCAGCCGGGCGGTGAAATATTTGTCCTGGTAATATTTGATCTTGTCGCACAGGACAGGGTGCGGAATACCTTCGTAAAAGAAGATCTCCTTGTCGAAACCGATCGCTTTCAGCTCTTGGGGCAGCATCAGCGCGCGACGTTCCTCGGATTCGCTGCGCGAGAATTCGCGGCCACGGGTGAAGCTGTCCTTCTTGACCGTGGTGTAGCCCAGCATCTCGGAATAGTCGTTGGCGTCCTGCTGCTCGCGGGGCGCATAGACGATCTGCAGCGCATGGTTGGTGATCATGGTGCGCGACAAGTCCTTGCCGTAGGTCGCATCCAGCTGCGACATGCTCTGGATGATCGGCAGCAGACGGATGTTGTAACCCGCCATGTAGGAAACGGCGGTAGCGATGATGTCGACCTTGCCGATCGAGGTGAACTCGTCCATCAAAAGCAGGCACTGATGCTTCAGTTCCTTGTTGTTCTGCGGCAGCTCTTTGGTATTGAGATTGATCAGCTGGCTGAAGAACAGATTGATGATGAGCCGGCTTTCGGCCAGCTTGTTCGGCTGGATACCGATATAGATGGTCATTTTCTTCTTGCGCACATCGGTGAGCAGGAAGTCGTCGGCGCTGGTCACCGCATCGAGGATCGGGTTGATGAACGAGTTCAGCGGCTCTTTGAAGGTGCCAAGGATCGACGCGAAGGTCTCATCGGCCTGCGACAGCATGCCGGAAAACGCGGTTTTGGCATGGCTGCTCAGAAACGGGCGCTGCGACAGGTCTTTGAGGAATGGCTTGAGCTCGGTCTGGCCGTCGCCCGATGAGAGCCGGTAGATCGCGCCCAGCGAAGGGGGCTTGGAGAAGGGAAAGCCGATCTTCTGGTCGTCGTCGTATTTTTCGAACAGGTACAGCGTCAAGGCGATGAACGCATTGCGCGCCTGGCTGACCCAAAACTTCTGGTCTTCGGCGCCGTCCGGATACAGCATCGCCGAGATGCTCATCAGGTCCGAAACGCGGAACGCGGGGTCGTCGGACACGTAGGTCAACGGGTTCCAGCGATGGCTGCGGCGGTCTTCGGCGAAAGGGTTGAACAGATAGATTTCGTGACCGACGCTGGCGCGCCAGCCGCTGGTCAGGTCGAAGTTCTCCTGTTTGATGTCCAGCACCACCAGCGATTCCTGGTAGTCGAGCAGGTTCGGGATGACGATACCTACGCCTTTCCCGGAGCGGGTCGGGGCGGCAAGAATCACGAACTGCTGGCCGCTGAGCCGTAGCAGCTTGCCGCCGAACTTGCCGACTACGATGCCGTTCTTCTCGAGCTTGAACATGCCTTTGCCGGACAGGTCTCCTCCGCTGGCGAAGCGTGCGTCGCCGTGCAGCGCCTGCTGCCTGGATTTGAACATCAGAAAAGCCACACCCAGCCACAGAATCGTCATTACTCCGAAGCCGATCATGCCGCTGAGCTTGATTTTTTTGACGAAGGGGCGAACCTGGGGTTGATCGATGACTTTAACGTAGTCAGTCCAGGTGTGCCACGTCGTCGCATTGGGCAGCTTGAGCTGCATCAGTACGATGTAGCCTGAAAGATAGAGGCCACCGACCAAGGCAGCGGCCAATAGAACCAGGCTGAATATGACTTTGCCGGCGGTAATGGGGTTTTGCGTGCTCACAAGGTGGCATCCTGCGGAAATTCAATGCGTGCGGAAGAGATATAGATCGGGTCGGGGGAAAAAAGCTGCACGCAGTTGCTGTGCTGCGGTAACAGTGTCGAAATGGGCAGGTTATGGTGTTGTCGAGAGCGCGTAAGTCGTACTATGGAAGCACGTTGTCGACGAAGCCTGCAACATGGTTTCATTTGCAACCTTTTTGGATATCTCCCGCATACATCTCCCCCGTCAACGTTAGCGAATCTTACGACATTCACCTGCAGAGCTTGCAAGAAGGGGCCGCTATTGCTTGCAGCGCTCCTGATTCTGGCCAAACAAAGCCTCTCTTGGCCCAATTTGAGACGGAGTGCGGCTTTTGAGATATTCTTGAGACATGCATTTCGTTGACAGCCCAAGTGAGGCTGTACAACATGGCTTTGGGCAAATGGAGGACAGGGGATGCCCCGAGTTGCAATCACTACCGCTGGGAAACAACCACACCCTCCTGCTGGAGGATGCTGTCTTGTTGCCGGGAATTGAATTGATGGGATGCCAAGGTCTGGCCGTACCTTCCGAGGTCATGCATCACGTGGTGCGTGTGGAATCCTCGTACAACCCTTATGCCATCGGCGTAGTGGGCGGTCGCTTGGTTCGCCAGCCCAAAAACCTCCCGGAAGCGCTTGCGACCGTTCGCATGCTCGAAGGTCGTGGCTTCAATTTCTCGATTGGTTTGGCGCAGGTGAACCGCTACAACTTGGACAAGTACGGCCTTGATTCCTACGAAAAAGCATTCGAACCCTGTGCCAACCTCATGGCGGGCTCGAAGATTCTGGCAGAGTGTTACCGGCGCGCGAGCGGCGACTGGGGCAAGTCGTTCAGCTGTTACTACTCTGGCAATTTCTCGACCGGATTCCGGCAAGGTTATGTCCAGAAAATCTATGCCTCCGTCCGTCAAGGACGCGCATCCGAGGAGGCATCCAGTCCCTCCGGACCGGCTATTGAAGTAGTGAGTCGTGCTGCCAAGCGAACGGTACCGGTCTCCAGGTATCCCCTCTATGGACAGACCGCTTCGCTGAAGCCCGAGATTGTTCAGTCGCAGAATCGCCCGCAAAGTCAGGCTGAAGCGACGGCCCCATCGCGTACCCAACGCGTGCCGTCCAGGACTGAGTTCGTCGATCCAGTGGCTCCATTCCTTGCGGCCGGGTCTGTTTCAAAACCTACCGCCGTCGAAACCGTGACCGCGTCGGTTCCCCAGCCTGTCGAACTTCCGATGGGGCGTGCTGTTCCGACCGCCAGTGTTGCCGCTGTCGCCAAGATAGTTGCGGCGCAGCCACCATCCGCCAATGAGCCCAACGGCTCCAAACGACTTGGTTCTGACGGCGACAAGGCGTTTGTCCTCAGCGCTGCCGATCAAGATGAGGCCTTCGTGTTCTAAACCGTGTACCCGGCGTCGATCCAGGGCTGGGTGCCCAGCCACCGCAAGTATGTAGTCGTTGCAAGTGTTTCAACCCACCAACCAAAGGAGAGTAGTCATGAAGAAGTATTCCAACTCGGTGTCCAAAGGCACCGCAGTCAGCAATGTGATGAGCATGTTCAAAGCAATGATGTTCGTCGCGCTCCTCACGACGCCGCAATGGCTGTTCGCGGCCGCCGGCGCCGTCGATTTCGGCGACACCTGCAATACCGTCAACAGCTTCTTCGAAGGTGTCGACGGCATGCTGAAATTCATCTCCATCCTTGTGATCACGGTTGCCATCATCTTCTGTGGCTATCAGATCGCGTTCGCGCACAAGCGTCTGTCTGACGTGGCGCCCGTGTTCCTCGGCGCGCTGTTGATCGGTGGTGCCACCACCATCGCCACGATGTTGATGTCGGCCGATACGGGTACCGGCACCTGCTGATGAACAAGGATGCAGTATTCCGCGGCTGCACCCGTCCGCCGATGTTTCTGGGAGTGCCCTATATTCCCTTCTTTATCGGCGCTGGCGGCGTGTTTTTGCTGGCGATATACTTTCAGATCTTCTTGCTGGTGCTGGAAATCCCCGTCATCCTCATCATGCGGATGATGGCAAAGCGGGACGAAATGATTTTTCGTTTGCTTGGGCTTAATTTCCAGTTCCGACTGCGTGCCCGCAATCGAAAAGAGCGCGACGGTCTATGGGTGTTTTCGCCGAATGCATACCGCAAAAGCCAGCCTGGCGGAAAACGGTCTCTCAACGGTCCACATATCGTAAGTGGAAGGTTGACAGGCCGCGTGAAGTCAGTTGGTCGGGATACGGCAAAAGCTTGAAAACGACTCCTCCCGGTGTTCTACCTCAGGGTAAGGCACCGGGAGGGATCGGACTCATTGTAGTCATCCAGCCTGGTGTTTCTTTGCAGGGGGCGCGCTGGAACCGCACCGCCAATGCTA
>JANOXT010000470.1:0-8511 GCA_031418555.1 Lysobacterales bacterium
CCAGTAGGGAGTGCCATAGGGTGGCTGACAGATCGGGATGAGCTGCGGCTCCGGATCGAGCACCTGCAGACCATGTCCCGACAAGAGCGCCCGCATCGTCCTGAGATCGGTGGCGCGCTCGGCACGCCTGAACTCTTCAGTCTGCATGATGCCGGACATCGCGCTTGAAATTCTCTGGAACTGCGACGGGTTGGATGTGCCGGCGATGGCGGCTGTCCGTATTGAAGAACCGTTACGGCCGCCGCTCTGCGCGCTTGCTGCGCCATGGATCATCAAAGTGGAGGCAAGCAAGGCGCCGAGCATGATGGTGCGGCTGGCAATTGTCTTCGTCATGGTCATTCTCCTGACTGGTGAGTCCGCCGCAACATGCGACCGACGCTAACCAGTCGTGACTCGACTGAAGAAGGTTCAATGCGACGACAGATTTTTTTCCGGCAGCCGGAACAAGCCAGCCCCGAACACGGTATCTGGCCCTGCAGCGCCCAAATCCTGGGCCGCAGTTCTCGCCGCTGTCTTCATTGCACGGGGATCATGGCGACTGCTGCATTCGGGCATGCGCAGAAGATTGCCCGCAACGAAAGCCGTGGCCATCGAGCTGCCGGACATCCGCCGGAAACCGTCACCTTTTGCGATGGGCACAGGCACGAACACATCGACGCCCACAGCCGCGACATCGATGCGTGCCGCTTGGGTCGCAAAGGCGTATGGCTTGAGCCTGTCATCGACGGCGGTAACCGCAAGACTGGCGGCGTGACTGGCCGGGAAAGGCACGAGCGAACGGGCACCGCCGTTTCCGGCAGCCGCAGCCACGCAGATGCCGCGCCGGTGGATCTCATCGAGCAAGCGTTCGAGCAGAGGATCCTGCTTTCCACCGAAGGACAGATTCAACACATCCGGCCTGAGAACTGCCGCGGAATCCAGCGCTTTGGCGAGATTCGACGTAGTAGCGACGGACACCCCGTCCTTGCGCTGGTTGAAAGCCGCAAGGTTGACGAGCCGTGCCCCGCGGGCCACGCCCGGCACTTCTGCACTGGTACCGACGATCAGCCCGGCAAGCGCGGTGCCATGCGCCGCAGGCGACGGATCGGCAATAAACGACCTCTGTTCGATATGCGCGCCTGCCAGCGCGTCATGGCGCAAGGCGATGACGGTATCGATCATCGCAATGATGCCGCTGACATGCTGGGTGGCGGCATCGGTCAAGTGATGGACCGCGAAGCGTTTGGGCAAAGGCGCATTCGCGTCGCCGAGCGCTTGGAACAGCCGATTCTGTTGCAGACCCTGCACGCCCGGTTGGGCCGCCAAGCGTGTCTGAGCCGCGGCGAAATCGTCGCCCTTGCGCAGCCGGACCACCACCAGCGTGGTGTCCAGACTCTGAAGCGGCGCGGATTCGACCATGTCGACGCCAGCGGCCGTCGCTATGGCGCCCGCATCCGCCGAGGTGGTGAACACCCATTGATCGGGCATCGCGTCCGCAACAAGGCTGTCGCGCAGCGCGAGCAGCGTGGCCTTTGCACCCAGGTCGAAGGAAAAGCCGCCCAGGGAAATCCGCTTGCCGGGCCGGGCTTGATCGGCCGGGCGATCCGGTTCATGCCCTGCCCCGATGCCGATGGTCTGCGCATGCACAGAAATCCCCACCATCAGCAGCATCGCGATCGACAGGGCCGTCTGTTTGAGGGCGCGCTTGCGGATATCGCGCGCAGTCACGATCCGCGCCCGACGAAAACTACCAGCGGCGAGCGCCGCAGGGTCTGCTCCAATGCGTCGATCTGCGACGCATGCAATGAGCCGTTTGGCGCCACATCGATCATGCCGTCCTGGGGGCCGGCGACGATGCTCAACCCTTGGCTGTCCAGAAACGCGAGCACATCGCCCCAAGGCGCACTCTGCTTCAATCGCAGGGTGAAGAGGCCCGTGCTATGCACTTGCCCGGGCCCGGACAACGACCCGTAAGCATCGTCGGTCTGGGCCTGCCGAGTGAAGAGAAGCCCGCCCTGCATCAGCGCCACTGCCGCCAGTCCTGCTGCCAATGCCATGCTGTAAGGCGGCTGGAAGAGGCGCTGTCGAAGAGGCAACGATCGAACATTCGTTTCCGTCGAAGGGACTGTCGTTAGTCGATCAGAGCCTGCTGCAGTTCGCAACGGTTCCTGTGCGATCCGCGACATCACCTTTTCAAGCCGGTCGGCGGGCGCGGTCGTATCCGTCCCCAGCCATGCAGCGCCGCCATCCTTCACCAGCGCGGCGATCGCCTCCACTTCGACCAGTTCAGCGCGAAGCTCGGGCATCCGCTCCAGCGCTGCAGTGATTCTTGCGTGTTGCACTGGCGACAGGCTGCCGTTCACATAGAACGGCAACAGCGCAGCCAGCGCTTCGAAACCATCCGTCTCGCTCATGATTGGCGCTCCTGCAGCATCGAGCGCAGCTGTCTGCGCGCATGGAATAGTCTGGTTTTTACGGTGTTCTCCGGACAGTTCATGATCTCGGCGATCTCCGCCAGCGGCTTTTCCTCGAAATAGCAGAGCCAGACCGTTTCGCGATGTTCAGTGCTCAGTCGTTGCAACTGGCGTCGAAGTTCATCGCCTGTGGACATTGTTTCGGCATGGTCGGCCGGCGTGCCTGCATCGTCCGCGCGCTCCTCGAATGCCATTGCTTCATCATCGCTGCCCGCCAGTCGCTCTCGATTCCTGCGGATCAGGTCGATCGCCTTGTTGCGCACGATATGCCGTATCCAGCCCTCGGCACTGCCCTCCCCTGCAAAACGGGAGGCGGACCGCCAGATATCCAGAAAGGCCTCGTCGACGGCATCCGCAGCCAATTCGCGGTCGCCAGCCAGCAGACCAGCGGCGTATCTCGCCATGATGGGCTGGTATGCCCTGTAGAGACTTGCAAATGCGGCTTCGCTGCCGCTGGCGATCGAGGCGATCAAATCCCGCGGATCGGGTGTACTGCTCCCCATCGCTCCCCCGGTCATCAGCGCTACCGTATGCGGTGCAGGCAATCGAAAAGTGCTGCCTGCTCTGCTTGGATGGTCGCGGCGCCGGTCGCGCATGTCAATGATCGGCCCGCCGCACTGAGGCCAGGCAGCGCCTTGCGTCGGGTTCGACTGCCTCGCTTCTGGCAAGATATGCGGATGCGCCTCAACAAACACATCAGCGATACAGGTTACTGCTCACGCCGCGAGGCCGATCGCCTCATCGGCGAAGGCCGGGTCACGGTCAACGGTCAGCGCGGGCGAGTCGGGTCCGAAGTCGGCGAGGCCGACACGGTGCAGATCGACGGCCAGACGCTGAAAGCGCGAACGGCGGCCAAAGGACAGCGCCGGCACGTCTATATCGCCCTGAACAAGCCGGTGGGCGTGACCAGCACCACCGAGACCGATGTGAAGGACAACATCGTCGAACTGGTGGATCACCAGCAGCGGATTTTCCCGATCGGACGTCTCGACAAGGATTCGGAAGGGTTGATTCTGCTGACCAGCAACGGCGATATCGTCAATGCGATCCTGCGCGCAGAGAACACGCTGGAAAAAGAGTACTTGGTGGTGGTGAACCGCCAGGTCACCGCCGATTTCCTGCGCGGCATGAGCCGCGGGGTGCCCGTGCACGGCGAAGTCACGCTGCCCTGCAAGACCGGCAAGCTCGGCCACAGCGGATTCCGGATTGTCCTGGTGCAGGGCATGAACCGGCAGATCCGGCTGATGGCGGCGCACTTCGGCCTGCGCGTGAAGCAACTGCTGCGGGTGCGGATCGGCAATATCAAGCTGGGGCATCTGAAGCCGGGCAAGTGGCGCAATCTCACCGACGCCGAGCTGCGCGGGCTGTTGCCGGGCCACGACGACTGGTAAGCGCCTCGGATGCTGTCTGCGATGCAGCGTTCCGCGATCGCCATTGCTTCATGCCACCAGCCGCCTTGATTCGGCCGGCCTTGTCTACAATGTAAGCCTGCCTGTCCGGACACCATCCGGACCATTCCTATTTCGATTCAGAGACCCCATGAGCACTTCCAAACATACCCAGCTGGTCATCCTCGGCTCCGGTCCCGCCGGTTGGACCGCGGCCGTTTATGCGGCGCGCGCCAACCTCAAACCAGTGGTCATCACCGGGCTGCAGATGGGCGGCCAGCTGATGACCACCACCGAGGTCGACAACTGGCCGGGCGACGCCCACGGCTTGATGGGCCCGGATCTGATGGCGCGCATGCAGGCGCACGCCGAGCGTTTCGAAACCGAAGTCATCTTCGACCACATCCACACTGCCGATCTGTCGCAGCGCCCGTTCCGGCTCAAGGGCGACAGCGGCGAATACACCTGCGACGCCCTCATCATCGCCACCGGCGCCACCGCGAAGTATCTCGGCATCGCATCGGAGCAGAAGTACATGGGCCGCGGCGTGTCCGCCTGCGCCACCTGCGACGGCTTTTTCTACAAGGATCAAGATGTGGCGGTGATCGGCGGCGGCAACACCGCAGTCGAGGAAGCGCTGTATCTGTCGAACATCGCCCGCAAGGTCTATCTGGTCCATCGCCGCGACACCCTGCGCGCCGAGAAGATCATGCAGGACAAACTGCATGCGAAGGTGCAGGCCGGCAAGATCGAAACCGTCTGGCACCACACCGTCGATGAAGTCCTGGGCGACGACAACGGCGTCACCGGCATGCGCGTGAAGTCGGTGCAGGACGGCCGCACCCGCGATATCGCGGTCAACGGTTTCTTCGTCGCCATCGGCCACACCCCTAACACCACGCTGTTCGAGGGCCAGCTGGCAATGAAGAACGGCTATCTCACCATCGTCACCGGCCTCGACGGCAATGCCACCCAGACCTCGGTCCCGGGCGTGTACGCGGCCGGCGATGTCGCCGATCAGGTCTATCGCCAGGCGATCACTTCTGCGGGCTTCGGCTGCATGGCGGCGCTGGATGCGGAAAAATTTCTGGATAAGGAAGGCTGAGGTTTCGCAGCGTACTTTCGAACACGAACGAAGGATCTTTCGATGTCACGACGAACTGCCTTCGTTCGTTCACTGCTCGAAATTCCGTCTGCGCAGTGGGACGCACTCCACGACGGCCGCAATCCGTTCATCAGCTACGCATTTCTCTGCGGCCTTGAACAATACGGCTGTCTGCGCGACGGCTGGGGCTGGACACCGCGCCACCTCACGCTGTGGGAAGACCAGACGCTCATCGCTGCGGCGCCGGGTTATCTGAAAACGAATTCCCACGGCGAGTTCGTTTTCGATCACGCCTGGGCGCGGGCCTACGCGCACTACGGTCGCGATTACTATCCGAAGTGGCTGTGTGCGGTGCCCTATTCGCCGGTGACCGGACCGCGCCTGCTTGCGCGCGACGCCGACGCGCGGCGACAGCTGATCGAAAACATCATGCTGATGACCACCGAGATGGGCGCATCCTCCGCGCATGTGAACTTCCTCGACGCCAGCGACGATGCCGTGCTCGATGCGATTCCCGGCTGGCTGCCGAGGATCGATGTGCAATACCACTGGCGCAACGATGCGGGCTGGCGCAATTTCGACGCGTTTCTGGGCGCGATGGATCACAAACACCGCAAGAACATCCGTCAGGAGCGCGCGAAAGTCGTGCGCAGCGGCGCGACGTTCCGCATCGTCCACGGCGACGAAGCCAGCGAGGCCGATCTCGCCGATATGCACGGGTTCTACCTGCAGACGTTCGCCGATTACGGCAATTCCCCGGCGATCACTCTGGAATTTCTGGGCCATCTGGCACGGACGATGCCGCGGCAGCTGGTGATGATCCTTGCCGATCATGCCGGGGAGACCATCGCCGGTGCGCTGTGTCTGCGCGGCGGAGACACGCTGTATGGCCGCTATTGGGGCGCCACGCGCAGCCTGCCCGGCCTGCATTTTGAAACCTGTTATTACCAAGGGATCGATTATTGCCTGCGCGAAGGCCTGACCCGGTTCGAACCCGGCGCGCAGGGCGAGCACAAGATCGATCGCGGTTTCCTGCCCGCGTTCGTCCGCAGCCGGCACTGGATCGCAGATCCGGACTTCGCCGCGCCGCTGGCGCGCTGGTGCGAGGAAGAAGCGGTCGATGTGCGGCGTTATGCCGCGCAGCTCGCTACGCATTCGCCGTTTCGCGCAGCTGCGGACGATAGCGGATGAGTTTGCGTCTGCCCTGGCTGTCGCCCGACCCGGACACGCCATTTCCGGCGGTCGATACGGCACTGGACGATCCCGAAGGGCTGCTGGCGGCGGGCGGCGATCTCAGCCCGGCCCGGCTTCTGAATGCCTACCGCCACGGTATCTTCCCCTGGTATTCCGACGACCAGACGATTCTGTGGTGGTCGCCGGACCCGCGGACGGTTTTCCGCACCGGTCGCGTCCATCTCTCGCGCCGTTTCCGGCGGCAATTGCGCGGCTGCGGTTGGGTGGCAAGGGCCGATACCGCGTTCGATCAGGTGATCGACGCCTGCGGCTCCGTGCCCAGAGCCGGTCAGGCCGGGACGTGGATCACCGATGAAATGCGCGATGCCTATCGCGGCCTGCACCGACTCGGGCACGCGCACAGCGTCGAGGTTTTCGATGGAAATGAGCGCCTGGTTGGGGGCATCTATGGTGTCGCCGTTGGCCGGATGTTCTTCGGCGAAAGCATGGTGAGCCTGATCTCCGGCGGCTCGAAAGCGGCGCTGGCCGCACTCGCCTCACGGCTCCACGCTTGGGGGTGGCCGCTGATCGATGCACAGGTCGAAAATCCGCATCTGCTGCGCTGCGGGGCCGAAATGTGGCCGCGCCACCGCTTCATGGTCGAAGTGGCCGCAAAAGTCGCGGAAACTGGTCGCATCGGCGCTTGGACGTCGGCATTCGGAACCGTGGCAATGCACGATCTGGCCTGCAGCTGAGGCTTTCTTTGCGGTTGCGGCCGTTGCGTGGCAGAATGCGCGGCTTCGTTGGGCCTTTGTGCCCGACTTCAACGGCAGCCCAAGGCGCATGGCGAAAGACGACGTCATAGAATTTGAAGGTACGGTCTCGGAAACTCTCCCGAACACGATGTTCCGGGTGAAACTCGAGAACGGCCACGAGATCATTGCCCACATCTCCGGGCGCATGCGCAAGAATTACATCCGCATCCTTACCGGCGACAAGGTCAAGATCGAAATGACCCCTTATGACCTCACCAAAGGTCGGATCACATATCGCATGAAATAATGCGGCTCACGCATTGAAGAAAAAGGCGGCCATCGGCCGCCTTTTTCGTTTCAACCCCAGCTAAGCGCATCGCTTGCAGGCCTTACTCCACCGTTGCCGGCAGCAGCTTTTCCGGCTCGGCCTGCGTCTCGACCACCAGTTCGTCGTCGCGGACATCGATCGACACGCGACCACCGCCGATCAGCTTGCCGAACAGCAGTTCGTCCGCCAGCGGGCGCTTCACCTTGTCCTGGATCACCCGCGACATCGGCCGGGCGCCCATCAAAGGATCGAAGCCGTGCTCGGCCAGCCAGTCGCGAGCGGCCGGCGTCGCCGAGAGCGACACATTCTTGTCGTGCAACAGCGCTTCCAGCTCGATCAGGAATTTGTCGACCACGCGCAGAATGTGGTCGAAGCCCAACGCCTGGAACTGGATCACCGCGTCCAGCCGGTTGCGGAACTCCGGACTGAAGCTGCGGCGGATGATCTCCATCGCGTCGGTGCTGTGATCCTGCTTGGTAAAACCAATCGAACGACGGGCTGCCTGCGCTGCGCCGGCATTGGTGGTCATGACCACGATCACGTTGCGGAAATTCGCCTCGCGGCCGTTGGTGTCGGTCAGTACGCCGCGATCCATGACCTGCAGCAGGATATTGAAAATGTCCGGATGGGCTTTTTCGACCTCGTCCAGCAGCAGCACGCAGTGCGGCGTCTTCACGACTTTCTCGGTCAGCAGGCCACCCTGATCGAAGCCGACATAGCCCGGAGGCGCCCCGATCAGGCGACTCACCGAATGCGACTCCATGTATTCGCTCATGTCGAAGCGAACCAGCTCGATGCCGAGCTGCAGCGCCAGTTGGCGGGTGACTTCGGTCTTGCCCACGCCGGTGGGGCCGGCGAACAGGAAGCTGCCGATCGGTTTGTCGGGGTTGGCCAGTCCCGAACGCGCAAGCTTGATCGCCGAGGTCAGGGTATCGATCGCAGGATCCTGGCCGAAGATCACCATCTTCAAATTGCGCTCGAGATGCTGCAGCACGTCCTTGTCGGAAGCGCTGACCTGCTTGGTCGGAATCCGCGCCATCTTGGCGACGATGATCTCGACTTCCTCCACATCGATGCGGCTCTTGCGCAGCTCTGGCGCCAGCAGCTGCTGACGCGCGCCGGCCTCGTCGATCACGTCGATCGCCTTGTCCGGCAGCAGGCGGTCGTGAATATGTTTGACCGACAGGTCGACGGCCGCCTGGATGGCGTCATCGGCATAACTGACATTGTGGTGGGATTCGTACTTCGAGCGGAGCCCGCGCAGGATTTCCACGGCTTCGCCGATGGTCGGTTCGACCACGTCGATCTT
>JANOXT010000471.1:0-4747 GCA_031418555.1 Lysobacterales bacterium
GCGGTCGCCCTGAAAACCGTAAACAAGATTGGCGTTGGTCTTGCCCTCGTCGGTGCCGCGGGTCGAATCGCCGTAGCTGAAACCCAGACGCAGGCCGTCAAAATCCTTGCGCAGAATCACGTTGACCACGCCGGCGACCGCATCGGCGCCATAGATGGCCGATGCGCCGGTGGTCAGCACTTCGATGCGGTCCACGGCGGCCATCGGAATGGCGTTGATGTCGACGAAATTCTCCGAACCGTTGGCGAACGACGACACCGCAACGCGGCGGCCGTTGACCAGGGTCAGCGTGGACGATGTGCCGAGGCCGCGCAGCGATGCGGCAGCGCTGCCGGCCGGTGAATCTGCTTGTAGCGCGCCGGAACTGGCGGTGCTGAAATTGCCGGTGCCGCCGCCGGTTTCGGACACCTGCTTGAGCGCGTCGCCGACCGTGTTGGCGCCGAGCGATTTGAGATCGGCGCTGTCGAGAATGATGACCGGCTGCGCTTCCTGCTGATCGATCCCGCGCAGGTTGGAGCCGGTGACCACGATGGTATCGAGATCGTTCTGCTGGGCCGCGGGCACAGCCTGCGCGGTGGGAGAAGTAGCGGTGTCCTGGGCGATCGCCTGTGCGGACAGCAGCAGCGAAATGGCGATGGCGAGCGGTTTGATGCGAGTCATGGTGGCCTCGGGCGTACGGACGCGCGAACCGGCGGCGCACAGCGCAGCGGACGGTCGGCGTTTGAGTTCGAAAACGGCGTATGTCGCGTGCCGCAGCGCAGCGCTGCGGCGGTCGGGGCGGCGATGGCCCGGACGGATCAGACGGGCAGCGCTACTCGTCCCACCATTCGCTGAGATAAAAAGTCCGGCCGATGTGCCGGATATGCAGGACAGGCTTGAGCATGCTGCGGTGTTGTTCTCCCGGCGCGTTGATACCTCGCCCTCGCGCCGCCGTCAAGTGCAGCGGGCAGCCGCGGAGACAGGCGGATGCCCTCCCCCGCGAACGGGAGAGGGCGGTCGGATGCGCGCTGAATCTGTCCGCTTCAGTACGGGTTGGCCGGCGTGAACGGGGTGGCTGCATTGCGTCCATCCACACTCAGCACGAGGCTGGTTCCGCTGTGGGTATCGGTCGCGAAATCGAAGAACTGACCGGCGGTGAGTTTAGTGCGCTGCAGGTTGCGATAGACCAGCGGTTGCCCCGACAGCACCTGCGTGCGCTGGGTGTCGGTGCGCTCTTCCAGCACGTACGCCGCACCGCTGCCGTCGACAATGCCGCGACCGTTGCGGTCCATGAAGATCGCGGTGTTCTCGCTGACGCCGATGCCCAGAATGCGCGCCGTGCTGTTGTCCTGGCGCAGCCGGGCCATATCCGCGAACAGCCGGCCCATGCGGTCGCGCTGCGAGAAATGGGTGTCGGTGATGATGTCGTTCATCAGCGGCAGATCCAGGAATCCGCTGCTGAACAGCATGCTGCTGCGATACGGGTTGGCGATCGCTTCGGCGCCGGTGGCTGCGGTCACACCATCCGGGTCGTAAATGAATTCGCCCTGCACCGCGAGCCCCGCGGATGTACCGCCGATCACCGCGCCGCGATTGTAGGCTGCGCGGATCGCGTCTTCGCTGCGGGTGTCTTTCCACGCGTTGATGTAGGCGGACTGGTCGCCGCCGGCGATGAAGATCATTTCTGCATTGCGCAGCACCCAGTCGGCGTAATCGCTGTTCGCCTTGTCGACCGTATCCAGCAGCATGGTCTCCACCGAGTCCGGTTTGGTCGCGCCGGCGACGAGGTTGAAGAGATAGTCGTTGTAACCGTTGCTGCCGCTTGTGCGGATGATCACCACATCGCCGCCGTTGGCGACCGGGAAGCCGCGCTGGCTGAAGCTGGCATCCACATCGGTGCCGTCGCCCATCAGGATCAGCGCCGGGCCGTTGACCGGATTCTTGCCCGAATCCGCCGCGTTGCCGGTGATCCACACCTGCAGATTGGCGGGCTTGGCCGGACGCGTCGTGCCGCCGCCGCCGCCGCCGCCGGACGGCGTGAGGGTGATGTCGAGGTCGTAGCTGCCGCTGCCGCGATACGCGGTGATCTTCAGCGTGTATCGGCCGGTAGTGGTGGCCGCATAGCTGCCGGTTTCGGGAATGGCGCTGCTTTTGCCGCTGGCGACCGCAGTGCCGGTGCTCTTGTACAGCGCCCAGTCGAAATCATTCCCCGCTGCGTGATTCAGGCGCACAGCAATCGTGCTTGCGGCGGCGATATCGAGATAAAACCAGTCGATATCGGACGACGACGACAGGCTGCCGGTAACGCGGGTGCCTGTGCCCATCGGGCCGTCTGCGGTGCTTTCGGTGTTGTTGGTTTCGCTTTCGCTGTTGATCTGCGCGAAGGCGGGTGCGGCGAACAGTGCGCTGCAGAAACACAGCGCGACCAGAACGACACGCGCAGCAATGCGCGGAATAACGACACGCGGAGCGATGCGCGGAATGCGAATTGACATGGCAATCTCCATTGCGTTGGATGCATGCGCAGGACGCTGCGCATGCATTCGGATACGGGGGATGATGCGATGCCGGCAGATGGCCGGCCGACCCGCTGGGGTCGAAGTACTTCAGTCGAAGCGCTTCAGTCGAAGTGCTTCAGCAGCGCAGGGTTACTCGTCCCACCATTCGCTGAGATAGAACGTCCGGCAGAGATGCCGGAGATGGGTGCGCGGTTTGGGCATGGCGGCATCAGGAAGCGTCAAGCGTTGATACGCCGCGCCGCGCCGACCGTCAAGCTGCAGGGCACAACGGCAGGCTCTGCAGCATTCGCGGAACCACGCCCTCAGCCGGCCAAAAACCGGATCAATCGATCGATCTTGCCGCGATACGGCGGCTTGATGAAATCGGTCGCGGTGAACCTCGCCTGCCACAGCACCGGCATCGCTTTGGTAAAGGCGTCGAAACCGGCGCGGCCGTGGTACTGGCCCATGCCGCTGGGACCGATGCCGCCGAACGGCAGATTGTTCGCCGCGAAATGCAACAGGGTGTCGTTGACGGTCACGCCACCGGCGATCAGCCGCGAGAGGATGGTTTCGACAACGCGCTTGTCGTGGCTGAAGGGATACAGCGCCAGCGGCCGGTCGTGGGTTTCGACATAGGCCAGCGCAGCGTCCAGCGTCGTATAGCCCTGGATCGGCAAAATCGGCCCGAAGATTTCGTCCTGCATCACTTTGGCGTCGTCGCCCGGTTCGATGATCAGCGTCGGTGGAATCAGCCGCTCCGCATCGGCGCGTGCGGCGTCGACGCTGGCGAGTTCGATCACCGTCAGCCCGCGCGCGCGCGCATCGTCGACGTAGCCGCGCAGCCGCCGGTACTGGCCTTCGTTGACCACGCGCGTGTAGTCCTTCGCCTCGCGCATGTCGGCGCCGTAGCGCGCATGCACCTGCGTGCGCAGCGCGTCCACCAGCGCATCGCGGCGTGCGGCGTCGATCAGAATATAGTCCGGCGCGATGCAGGTCTGACCGCCGTTGAACCACTTGCCGCTGGCCAGTCGCGCTGCCGCCTGTTCGATCGGAAAATCAGCGGCCACGATCGCCGGCGATTTGCCGCCGAGTTCCAGCGTGAGCGGGGTGAGATTCGGCGCGGCTGCGGCCATCACCTTGCGCCCGACCGCTGTCGAACCCGTAAACACCAGATGGTCGAACGGCAGCCCCGCGAACGCCGCGCCAAGCGCCGCGCCGCCCAGCGCCACCGCGACGCGATCGGCCGGAAACACGTCTGCCAGTAGCGACTGCAGCCATGCGCTGGTGCGCGGTGTGTGCTCCGACGGCTTCACGAACACATGATTGCCCGCCGCAATAGCCGTAGCCAACGGCACCAGCGCCAGATTCACCGGGTAATTCCACGGCGACATCACGCCCACCACGCCCACGGCCTCGCGACGGATCTGCGCGCTGGCCGGCCACAGCCGCCAGCCCACACTCGCACGTTTCGGCCGCATCCAGCCGCGCAGGTGTTTGCGCAGATGATCGATCTCGCCCAGCACGGTCAAGCCGTCGGCCAGCAGCGTTTCGTGTTCGGAGCGATGGCCGAAATCGGCGCGCACCGCGGCTTCCATTTCGCCGATCCGCGCCTTGAACGCGGCCTTGAGGCGGTCCAGATCGGCCATTCGCTGCGCATAGTCGGGCTTCTTCGCCCGCCATGCGCTGCGCAAGCGTTCGAGCGCGGGCGCGAGTTCGGCGATCTCGTCGGCGGGTGGCGCGCGTTCCACATCCGGTACCGGCGCGTTGTTGGCGCTGCCGTTGAGGGTGGCGTTGACCGCGGCATTGGCGGCGATGATGGCGGCGTTGGCCGCAGTGGTGGCGTTCATGGGCCGAGTTTAGAACGTGTCGCCGCTGCGTGCTTAAATGCGGCCATGACCAATCCCGATGCCCCCATCCGCAACGCCTTGATCCGCCCCTACCTCCACCACCTGCCCGCCCTTGGCGAACGGGTCTACATCGATCCCGCCGCGGTCGTGATCGGCGATGTCGAACTGGGCGACGACGTGTCGATCTGGCCGGCCACGGTGATCCGCGGCGACGTGAACTTCATCCGCATCGGTGCACGTACCAACATCCAGGACGGCACCGTCGTCCACGTCAGCCATGACGGCCCGCACGCCAAACTCGGCGGCTTCGCCACCCGCATCGGCGAAGACGTGACCATCGGCCATAAGGCGATTATCCACGCCTGCACCATCGAAGACGCGGCGCTGATCGGCATGGGCGCGATTGTGCTGGATGGCGCA
>JANOXT010000472.1:0-2181 GCA_031418555.1 Lysobacterales bacterium
ATCGACGGCCCCGTGCCCGCACCCATGCCGCGTCGCGCCGGCATGTACCGCGTGCAGCTGCTGCTGTCGGCACCGACCCGCCGCGAGCTGCACGCAGCGCTGGAAGCCGCACTGCCTGCGATCTATGCGCTGCCTGAAGCGCGGAAAACGCGCTGGTCGCTGGATGTGGATCCGGTGGATCTGTATTGAATGGCCGCTGCCCGAAGCGTAAGAGGAGCAGCAGAATCAAAAAATTCACCATCACCAACCAGCTAAGGATAGTATTTGGCCCTGAAGTGATCAGGCGGGCCTCCTTGCATGAAGCAGCGCTCCCATTGGATTGATGCCACGAGCTTTGCAGTCCTAGGCCTGCTGGTCTCATGCAAAGACACGGCAATCGCCAAGACTCAGGTGTCGGCGGTCGCTGCTATAGATGCTGCACAGCAGTCCAGCGCCGCGCCCGCATGTCCGACGCAGGACCTGAAACAATTCGTCGCGGCATTCGCCCAAAGCGACGCAATACAGCGCGCCTTTACAGCTGCTGAAATCCAGACGGTTTATGTGGACTGGAACGCGCAGCCGGAGCCGGCAGAAGTTGTCCGCTCCATGCAAAGGGATCAATTGACCTTTCCAGTGATGCCCAATCAAGACCGCCAGCGCGCCAACGGTCTCCAGTTCCGCATAGTGTCGTTGGATAACAATCAGGCGACCGTCGCTTTGGAAGTGCCGGACACCGATGCGCAACTGCTCTATACCTTCAAGCGCAACAGCTGCTGGTCGCTGGTCCGCATCGTCGACCCGGCCTTCGCTACGAATACTGTCATCGCCGCTGGTGAGGCGGCATCCAACGAACAGACATCGAAATCTTCGAAATTGCCCACTGAGAATGTCGCTCCGATCAAATTCAATACCGACGATGCCATTCGAAACTTGCCTAGCGTGATCGCGACCAGAATATCGATCAAGCGTATCCGCATACCGTCAGAAATGCAGTATGTCGCTTTTCGGCAAAGGCTCGTCTTATCAGGCTGGAAGCCGCTGAATAATCCGTCGTGCGTCAGCGATCTATGGGGGGCTGATCAGGTTCAAGTTTGTCGTTCGCGACCCGATGGCTTCAGCTGCCGCGTTTGCGCATTCGCACCGGAACTCACCGGCTATTGGCGCGGCGCCTATTATTCCGCCGACTTCGTGCAGGCGGATGCCAAGCTGCGGCTTCGCATCACGGGTACAGGCGAGCTCGATCGATGGGATGCCATCGGCGGCAAAAGCGGCCTGAGCGTCGATTCTGTCGACATCTTCAGCAATAAGAAGTGAATACTTCTGTTCGCCAAGTACAGTCGCAACTTCAATCCAGAATTTTTTGAAAGGAGTTCAATATGCCCGGGCCTTCACTGAGTGAATTGATCAATCGAGGCGAGTCGCCTGGCGATGGTTATAACGACTATAACTGCGGAACCACCACCGACCGTAACGGCCGGCAAGTCATGCTGCCGAAAACAGGCGGCGATATCGATTTCTCCACGCTCACTATCGCTGAAGTGCAGCGGCGCCAAAATCTTGCCCCCGGCGACCCGGATCGTCTGGGTGCCGTGGGCATGTATCAAGTGATCAGAGGAACGCTCGCAAGCGCGGTGAACAATCTTGGACTGGACCCCAACCAGCCATTCACCCCTGAAATTCAGGATCTGATCTACACCCAATATCTGCTGGACGAAAAACGTCCTGACGTCCGCGCTTATATAACCGGTCAGCCGGGCGCAACTCTGGTGGCCGCACAAAACGGACTGGCGCGCGAGTGGGCCAGCTTCGGCAGCCCCGAAAATGGTGGAAGAGGGCGCTACGACGGGGATGGCGTGAATCATGCCTCGGTCAGCGTCGCGGAATCGGCCGCCGCGTTGGAACGTATGCGTCTTGATTACCAGACCGCCATTGCCTCAGGGCTCACGCCCAACGCCGCATGGGCCGCCACAATGCAAGCCGACAAGGCACGGAACGATCTTGCGACCGCCCCTAATGCCACCGCCAAGGATCCGCTGGCCGACAGTATTCTGCAGCGCGGCGAAAGCGGCGCGGCGGTAGTCCGCCTACAGCAGAACCTGGTTGCGCTGGGCGTGCAGTTCCACGACAGCAACGGCAAGCCCATCGCGCCCACAGGCTTCTATGGCGAGCAGACCGCACAGGCGGTTCGCGATTTCCAGCAAA